>NZ_JACBXB010000246.1 GCF_013870575.1 Pseudonocardia pini | reverse complement strand
CGCGATCCGCGCCTTGAGCTGCGCCACGACGTAGTCCTCGACGTGCGCAGACGCGATCCGCTGCCGCACAGCGGGTTCCGCCAGCCGACCCGCCGCGACGGCGAGCAGCTCGGCGGGCAGCGGACCCGGCTCGTCCGGCGTCTCGACCGCACCCGGCCGACCGGCGCCGCGTTCGAAGACCAACAGCGTGGACGTGACGGACCAGCCCTTGTCGAGCTCACCGATCCGCTCGGTGTCCGGCACCGGGACGGCGTCGAGGAACTCCTCGCAGAACTCGCTGCTGCCCCCGATCTGCCGGATCGGCCGGACGGTCAGCCCGGGAGCGTCGGTCGGCACACCGAACCAGGTGAGCCCCTTGTGCTTCGGGACGTCCCAGTTCGTACGGGTCAGACACATGCCCCAGTCGGCGAGGTGCGCGAGCGAGCTCCAGATCTTGGCGCCGTCGAGCCGCCACCCGTCCCCGTCGCGGGTCGCACGGGTCTGCACGCCCGCCAGGTCCGAGCCCGCGGCGGGCTCGGAGAAGAACTGGCACCACAGCTCCTCGCCGCGCAGCACGCGGGGGACGTGCCGGGCGAGGAACTCGGGCGTCGCGTGTCGGATCATCGTGGGGACGCAGGAGCCGAACGTGGTCACCGAGAGGATCCCGAAGTCCGGCGTCACGAACCCGGCGGCCTCGTCCTGGAAGGAACGCTCGTACTCCGCGCCGAGGCCGCGCCCGCCGTACTCCACGGGCCAGGTGATGCCGGCGTACCCGCCGTCGAACAGCCTGTGCTGGATCGCGCGGTGCTCGGCGACGTGCTCGGGCGTATGGGGATCCCACGACGCTGCGCCTCGGCGGTCGAGGTTCGCGGGCAGCCACTCCCGCACCTGTGCCCGGAAGTCGTCCACGGAGATCATGCGAGCTCCCCGGCGTGGGCGGACAGGATCCGGTCGCGGTGGAACTCGACCGTGCCGGACAGGGCGGCGTTCGCGGTGATTCGGCGCAGGTAGAGGTGCAGGTCGTGCTCCCAGGCGAACCCGATGCCGCCGTGCACCTGCAAGCAGTCCTGGCCCGCCTTCGCCGCCCGTTCGCCGACGTAGACGGCGGCGATGCTCGCGACCTCGCCCGCGTAGGGGGTGTCGGCCGCGACCGCGCGGGTGGCGGCGGCGAGCACGGCCTTCGCGGACTCCACGACCAGACTGATGTCCGCGAGCAGGTGCTTGAGGGCCTGGAACGAGCCGATCGGCCGGCCGAACGCGATGCGGTCCAGGGCGTACTGCCGGGTCATGGTGAACAACCGGTCCAGAGCCCCGACCGAGTCCGCGACCGACAGGAGGGTCGCCAGGGTCCGGGTGCGCTCGACGGAGCCGGGGACCACCGCCTCCGCCGGGACGCGAACAGCGTCGAGGGTCAGCGCGCCCAGCCGCCGAGTCACGTCCAGGCAGTTCAGCTCCGTCCGCGGCAGACTCTCGGTCGACACGAGGGCCTGGGCCGGGCCCGCCGACGTCGTGGCGGTGAGCAGCACCCAGGCAGCGGCCGGGTCGTCGACGACGGCGGTGCCGGTGAGCACGAGGTCGGGGCCGGACCACTCGGCGCGCAGGCCGCTGTCCCACAGGGCGTCCCCGGCCACCGCGAGGCTCGCGGTGGCCTTGCCCGCGGCGAGGTCGGAGAGCAGCTCCTCCTCGGTCAGGACCGCGGCGACGGTGTTGGTCGCAGCGAACGGCTCGGGCTGGAGACGCCCGCCCCGCAGCTGCCCGAGCAGGACCGCATCGGCGACGGGGTCCCCGGAGACGCTGCCTCCGCCGAGCTCCTCGGCGACGAACATCGCGAACCAGCCCAGCTCGGCCGCGGCGGACACGTAGCCGGGGTCCAGCGGAGCCCCGTCGGCGAAGGCGCGAACGGCCTCGATCGGCAGCACGTCGTCCACGAACCGGGCGCTGGTGTCGAGCAGCAGCGCCTGGTCGTCGGTCGGGTCCAGGTCCATCAGGCCCTCTGGGGTTCCGCGACGACACGGTCCTTCACCGCCGGCAGCACCGGGCCCGCGTCCTTCCAGTTCGGTACACCGTCGGACTCGTGGGCCCTGGCGACCTGCTCGCCGTGGATCTCGCCCCAGTGCGCGTGGTTGAGCTGGTGGAGGGTGAAGCAGGCCTGCAGGGCGTTGTGGAAGCCCTGGTTGTCCTGGGTCTGGTTGACGGACTCCTTGATCAGCAGCGCGGTCATCGACGGGGTGCGGGCGATCCGCTTCGCGAACTCCTCGGTGTTCGCCGCGAGGTCCTCGCGCGCCCACACCTTGGACACCATGCCCAGTGCGTGGGCCTCCTCGGCGTCGATCGAGTCGCCGGTGAGCAGCAGCTCCTTGGTCTTGCGGGCGCCGAACTCCCAGGGGTGCGCGAAGTACTCGACCCCGCACATGCCCATCCGGGTCCCGACGACGTCCGCGAACGTGGTGCCCTCCGCCGCGACGATGAGGTCGCAGCTCCACATCATCATCAGCGCGGCCGAGTACACCTTGCCGTGCACCTCGGCGATGGTGATCTTGCGGAGGTTGCGCCAGCGGCGGGTGTTCTCGAAGAAGTAGTGCCACTCCTGGCGCATCCGCTGCTCGGTCTTGAGCAGCGTCCCGCCGTCCGTGCGGTGCGTGAGGTGCTGGTCGGGGCCGGGCTCGCGCTCCTCGATCCGGACCGGGGTTCCCAGGTCGTGACCGGAGGAGAACATCGGGCCCTCGCCGCCGAGGATGATCACCCGCACGGTGTCGTCCGCCTCGGCGGCACGCAGCGCCTCGTCGAGCTCGACGAGCATGCCCCGGTTCTGCGCGTTGCGCGCATCGGGCCGGTTCAGCATGATCCGCACGACGCGGCCCTCGTCGAGGGTGGTGGAGCTGATGAAGCGGTAGTCGCTCATCGGGGGGTCCTTTCTTAGACGAGGCCCTGCTCGCGCATGGTGGCGACCCGCTCGGGCCCGTAGCCCAGCAGGTCGCCGTAGACGTGGTCGTTGTGCTGTCCCAGGTGGGGGGCCGGTCCGCCGAACCCGGCCGGGGTGCCCGAAAAGACGATCGGGACGCCGCTGCCGTACACCCCGTCGGCGCCACCGTGGTCCGGGTGCTCCAGGGGGACCGTCTCGCCGCGGGCCAGCACCCTCGGGTCGGCCGTCGCCTCCAGCGGGGTGCGCACCTCGGACACCGGGATGTCCGCCGCGGTCAGCCGCTCGTGGATCTCCGCGACCGTCAGCCCGGCCGCCCATCCCCCCACGATCCGGTGGATCTCGTCGGCGTTCGCCGCCCGCGGTGCGCGGGTCGCGAACCGCGGGTCCTCCAGGAGCTCGGGCATGCCCATCGCCGCGGGGAGCCGGGCGAAGAAGCGGTCGTTGGCGGCGCAGATGGTGACCTCGCCGTCCAGGCAGCGGAAGATCCCGAAGGGCGCCAACCGGTTCAGGTAGTTCCCGGTCCGCGCCGCCATCCCGGTCGCCGCGTACCCGCCCCACGGCTCCACGGCGACCATCGAGGTCAGCGCGCCCAGCATCGACACGTCCACGTGCTGGCCCGCGCCGGTCTCTCGGGCCCGCAGCACCGCCGCCAGCGTGCCCATCACCGCGAACAGCGGTGCGGTCATGTCCCCCAGCGGCAGCCCGACGCGCACGGGGTCCTCCCCCGGCCGACCGTTCGCCATGGTCAGCCCGGACAGCGCCTGGATCGTGAGGTCGTAGGCCTTGCCGTCGTCCTTCGCGTCCGCGCCGAACCCGGAGATCGAGGTGTAGACGATGCGCGGGTTGACCTCCCGAGCGTGGGCGTAACCGATCCCGAGCCGGTCCGCGGTACCCGCCGAGAAGTTCTCGACGACGACGTCCGCCTCGGCCAGCAGGTCGTCGAACACGGCGAGCGCGTCGGGGTGCTTGAAGTCCAGGGTCACCCCGAGCTTGCCGCGACAGCGCTCCAGGAACGGGATCGAGAGGTCGTCGGGGTGCTGCGGAAGCCGGTTCACCCCGTCCCGCCCGAGGTAGGGGACGTTCCCACGGGCCACGTCCCCGGAGCCGGGCTGCTCGATCTTGATCACCCGAGCGCCCATGCCACCGAGCAGCAGCGTCGCGTACGGGCCGGACAGGGCGCGGGTCAGGTCGAGGACGGTCACGCCCTCCAGCGGCCCGCGCGGTGCCGAGGGTTCGCTCACGCCTCCACCACCGCGTACTTGGCGCGCAGCGCGCGGCGGTTGATCTTTCCCATGACGCTGCGCTCGACCGAGTCCACGAACCGCACACGGCGAGGTGTCTTCACCGCGGAGAGCCGCTCGCGACAGAACGCGACCAGTTCGTCCTCGGACGGGGTGGCCCCCTCCGCGGCCACGACCAGGGCGAGGGCCTCCTCCCCCATCTCCGGGTGGTCCACCCCGATCACCGCGACGTCCGCGACGTCGGGGTGATCGACCAGCACCCGCTCGCTCTCGGCCGGATAGATGTTCACCCCGCCGGTGACGATCTTGTCGCTGTCCCGGTCGGTGAGGAACACGTAGCCCTCCGGGTCGACCCGGCCGATCTCGCCCAGGGTGAACACCCCCGGGCGCAGGTTCGCCGCCGCCGTGAGTTCGGGGGCGTCCTCGTACTCGATGCCCCAGCCCTTCGCGTTCTCGAAGTACAGCTTGCCCTCGGCGCCCGCCGGGAGCTCCGCTCCGGAGGAGTCCACGGCGAACGCCCGGTAGTTCGGCAGGGTCCGCCCCACCGAGCCCGGCCGCTCCAGCCACTCCGGGGTGGTGATCCCGCAGACCCCGCCGGTCTCGGTGCCGCCGTAGGTCTCGAAGAACACCGGGCCCCACCAGTCGACCATCGCCCGCTTGACGTCCTCGGGGCAGCCCGCGCCGGTCTGTGTGATCAACCGGATCGAGCTCACGTCGGTGGTGCTCCGGGCGCGCAGCAGCCGGACGAAGTGCGTCGGCACCATCAGGCTGGTCGCGATCCGCTCCCGCTCGATCAGGTCCAGGATCTCGGCGGCGTCGAACCGCCGCGGCACGTGCACCGGCACACCTGCCGTGAGCAGCGCCGTCGCCTGGATCGGGCCCGAGTGGTACAGCGGCCCCGACACCAGGTGCGGGCCGTGGCCCACGAACCGGTTGGTGGCCGCCCAGTCGCGGAACTCTGCCACGGTGACCCCACGCGGGAAGATCGACCGCGGCATCAGCGTCCGCTTCGGGCGACCGGTGGTCCCCGAGGAGAACAGGATCGGCGGCGCCACCCGGTCCTCGACCGGGTCCGCGGGACCGGCCCGCCAGTCCCCCCAGTCCGCCCAGCACACGACCTCGACCGGCAGCCCCGCCGCCGCCTCGGCCGCGACCTCGCGCAGCTCCGGACCGCACAGCAGCAGCACCGCGCCGGACTCGCGCAGCATGTGCGCGATCTCCTCCGCTCGCAGGTGCACGTTCAGCGGCACCAGCGACGAGCCGCTGGTCATCACGGCGGTGAAGGCCACCAGCGTCCACCCCGAGTTCTTCCCCAGCACCGCTACCGGGGCACCCGCGGCGGCCACCCGGAGCCGCGCCGCGATGCCGGACACCTCGGCCTCCGCCGCCGCGCGGGTGAGGGTGAGGTCCCAGGCCACGAGCTGCGGCTCCACCGTCTCCTGCGTCGTCTCCATCGGCACGACGACGATGCTCGGTGGCGTGCGTTACTCCGACCGTTAGGGATGCTCTCACCAGTCATAACGGGGCGATAACGGCTCCGGCGGACGGTCGGCCCATGACCGTCACCTTCGAACTCACCACCGACATCGGGCTGGGGCAGGACTACGGCGTGACGGACGAGCAGGTCCGCTCGTTCGCCGAGCACGGCTGGGTCTCGCTGCCCGGGTTCCTGAGCCGCGAGGCCGTCGACGCCGTCCGGGTCCCCCTGGCCCAGCTCGACTTCCGGCCACCGCCCGAGCCCGGCGGCACCGTGTACGTGCAGGACGTGTCCGCCTCCGCGGCGTCGGCCCTGCGCAAGCAGGAGGGGCTTGCCTGGAAGCACCCGTTCTTCCGCGACCTCGCGACCTCCCCGCGGGTGGCGCACGCGGCGGTGCGCCTGATGGGTGTGGACGAGGCTCTGCTCGTGCAGGACTCGTCGTTCTACAAGCCGCCGGGCGGCGGTGAGACCAGCTACCACCAGGACCTGCCGTTCTTCCCCTTCGACCGGCAGGGCGGCATCACGATCTGGATCGCCCTGATCGACATGGACCCGGACATGGGACCGCTGCGCTACCTCGACGGGTCGCACCGTGAGGGACCGCTCGGCCGCTTCTTCGGCTCCGACCCCCGTGCGGTCTACCCCGGGCTGGGTGAGCGGGCGGTCGCGGCCGGACAGGCGATGGAGGCGGGGGATGCCCAGGTGCACTGGGACCTCACCGTGCACGGCGCGGCGGCGAACAGCTCCGAGCGAGCCCGAGAGGCGTTCACCATGCGCTACATCCGGGCCGACACGCTCTACACGGGGTCGCCACACCCGCACTTCTCCGGCTTCGGGATGGCGCCGGGCAGCCGGTTCGCCGAGGTCCCGGACTTCTACCGGGTGAGCTGATCGGCGAGGTCCACCAGCTCGGCGTAGTTGGGCTGGTGGGCCCCCAGGCCGCCGTCGACGTGGATCACCTGGCCCGTGACGAACCCCGCGGCGGGCGACGCGAGCCACAGCGCACACGCGGCGACGTCGTCCGGGGTGCCGAGGCGCGGTGTGAGGTAGTGCCGCAGGATCCCCGCGTACTCGCCGTCCGCGAGGCGAGCGGCAGCGCGCTCGGTGACCACGACGCCCGGGGCGATCGCGTTGCAGCGCACGCCCTGCTTGCCGTACTGGGTGGCCACGTACCGGGTCAGCCCGACCACGGCGAGCTTCGACGTGCCGTAGCCCGCCGAGTCCACGGTGCCGCTGAACGCCCGGCTGGACGCCGTGTTGATGATCGAGCCGCCGCCGCCCGCGACCATGTGCGGGATCGCCGCCCGGCAGCCGAGCAGCACTCCACGCAGGTTGATCCGCATGATCTCGTCCCAGGCGTCGACGTCCATGTCCGCCACCGGGACGTCCCGGCGGAACAGGTGCAGCGCGGCGGCGTTGTTGTGCAGCACGTCGAGCCGGCCCAACTCGGCGACCGTGGCCGCCACCAGGCGCTC
>NZ_JACBXB010000245.1 GCF_013870575.1 Pseudonocardia pini | reverse complement strand
TGCTCGCCGCGCACAAGGTGCACGCCGCCTACGTCCCGCTCGACGCCGGCTTCCCCGCCGACCGCATCGGCTACATCTGCGAGGACTCCGGGGCCCGGTTCGCCCTCGCCCCGCCCCACCTGGCCGCGGCCCTGCCCGGCGAGGTCACCGCCGTCGACCCGGCGGACGAGCCCGGGGAGGACGGGCCCCTCACCGCCGCCGAGGCCGGCATCCCGGCGGACGAGCTCGCCTACCTGATCTACACCTCCGGCACGACCGGCAGGCCCAAGGGCGTGGCGATCGAGCACGCGTCCATCGTCAACTTCGTGCGGGTGGCGGGCGAGCTGTACGGCTACCGCCCCGGCGACCGCGTCTACCAGGGCATGACCCTCGCCTTCGACTTCTCGGTCGAGGAGCTGTGGGTGCCGTGGGTGGCGGGCGCCGCCGTCGTCCCGAAGCGGGGCAAGGCCGCGATGGTCGGGGACGACCTGCAGGACTTCCTGCGCGACAACGGAATCACCGCGCTCGCGTGCGTGCCCACGCTGCTGGCCACCCTCGACCCCGCCGAGTGCACGCAGCTGCGTTTCCTGCTCGTGTCCGGCGAGGCGTGCCCGCAGGACCTCGTGACCCGCTGGCACACCGAGGACCGGCGCTTCCTCAACGTCTACGGCCCCACCGAGGCCACCGTGACGGCCACCTGGACCGTGGTCCACCCGGACCACCCGGTCACGATCGGCCGTCCACTGCCGACGTACCGCGCGGTCGTCCTCGATCCGGACGATCCGACCCGGCTGCTCGAACCGGGAGAGCAGGGAGAGCTGGGGATCGCCGGGATCGGGCTCGCCGCGGGCTATCTCGGGTTGCCGGACCGCACCGCGGCGGCATTCCGGGAGGACGTCCCGGGGATCGATCGCGTGTACCGGACCGGTGATCTCGTGTCGGTCACCGAGGCGGGCGAGATCGCCTACCACGGACGGATCGACACGCAGGTCAAGCTGCGCGGCTACCGCATCGAGCTGACCGAGATCGAGTCCGTGCTGCTCGGGGTGGCGGGCGTCGCCCAGGCCGTCGTCGACGTGTGGGAGCCCGCCGAGGGCGTCCGCGAGCTGGTGGCCTGGTACTCGACCCGCGGCCCCGTCACGCGGGAGGACCTGGTGGCCCGGCTACGGGACCGGTTGCCCTCCTACATGGTCCCGGCCTACCTGGAGGAGCTCGACCGGGTCCCGATGACCACGAGCGACAAGGCCGACCGCCGCAACCTGCCCGACCCGGTCTCCGGACGGGTCGTGACCGGTGGTGCGCACGTCGAACCCGGGACGGACGCCGAGCGCACCCTCGCCGCCGCGCTGGGCGGGGTGCTGGGCACCGGACCGGTCTCGGTGACCGCCGACCTCTTCAGCGATCTCGGTGCGAACTCCCTCCTGCTCGCCCGGTTCGTCACCGCCGCGCGGGAGGGCGGGATCGCGCTGACGATCCGGGAGGTCTACGCGAACCCGACCGTGCGCGAGCTGGCACGGGTCGAGCAGGCGCCCGCGGTGGCCGCCGAGGAGGTCCGGGAACCGCATCGCGCGTCCGCCGCGGCCTATGCGCTCACCGGGATCGCGCAGGTCCTGCTGTTCGTGGGCTACACCTCGCTACTGGCCTTCGGGGTGTCCACGGCCTACGACTGGGTGGCCGAGGCGGGGGCGATCAGCTCCACGCTGCTGCGTGCGGTCGCGGTGGGCGGGCTGGCGTTCGCGGCGCTGTGCCTGGCGCCGATCGTGCTGAAGTGGGTGCTCGTCGGGCGGTTCCGGGAGCAGGAGTTCCCGGCCTGGACCTGGCGGTACCTGCGATTCTGGCTGGTCAGGACCGTGATCAGGGCCAACCCGCTGCTGCTGTTCACCGGCTCCCCCGTCGTCGCGCTGTACCTGCGGGCGCTCGGTGCCCGGATCGGACCGCGGGTGCTCTGGCTGAGCCGCACCGTGCCCGTGTGCCCGGACCTCGTGGACATCGGGGCCGACACCGTCGTCCGCAAGGACGCCGTGCTGCTCGGCTACCGCGCCGAGGGCGGTCGGATCCGCACCGGGCGGATCACGCTCGGCGAGCGGGCGTTCGTGGGCGAGGGGGCGGTGCTCGACGTCGACGTGGAGATGGGGCACCACGCCCAGCTCGCGCACGCCTCGTCGTTGCATGCGGGACAACGGGTCCCCGGCGGGGAGTCCTGGCACGGCACCCCGGCCCGACCGGCGGGGGAGGTGGACTTCCGCCGGGCCGAGCCCACGCGCGTCGCCCCCTGGCGGCGAGCCGTGTACGGCACGATGCAGGTGGCGCAGGTGCTGGTCATCGCCCTGCCGGTGGTGTTCGGGGCGCTGGAGGCGGTGCTCGCCCAGCGGATCGGCGGGGCGGCCCCGGCCATGACGCCCACGGTGTTCGTGCTCGACGCGCTCGTCGTCGGGTCCGCGGCGTTCGGTGCCCTCGTCCTCGGGCAGGTGGTCGCGGCTCTCGTGCTGGGCCGGCTGCTGCGCCGCGCGCTGCGGCCCGGCGAGACCTACCCGATCTACGGCATCCGCTACTCGCTGCTGCGGCTCGCCACCCGGCTGACCAACCGACCCCTGCTGGACTCGCTGTTCGGCGACAGCTCCGCGATCACCCGCTACACCCGGGCGTTGGGCTACGACCTCGGGGTGGTGGAGCAGACCGGGTCCAACTTCGGGACCACGCAGAAGCACGACACCCCGTTCGCCGTCCGGATCGGTCGCGGCACGATGATCTCCGACGGGCTGTCGCTGGCCAACGTGGAGTACACCTCCAGCAGCCTGCGGGTCGGCGAGTCCAGGCTCGGCGAGCGGAACTTCCTGGGCAACAACGTGATCGTGCCCGCAGGCGGCCGGATCGGCGACAACGTCCTGCTCGCCACCAAGGTCATGGTCCCGCTCGACGGCGAGGTCCGGAGCGACACCGGCCTGCTCGGCTCGCCCGCGTTCGCGATCCCGCGGTCGGTGGAGCGCGACTCCCGGTTCGACGCGCTGGCCACCGGGCCGGAGTTCCGGAACCGCCTCCGGCGCAAGAACCTCAGCAACACGCTGACCGGGCTGGCCCTGCTGGCCGTCCGGTGGGTGCACCTGGTGCTGGTGGCGGCGGTCGGGCTCGGCGGGGCGCTGCTGTACCCGGCACTCGGCCCGCTCGCCGTGGGTGCGGCGGCAGTGGCGGCGCTGCTCGTGGGCGTCGGCTGGTTCACCCTGGCCTCGCGCGCGGCGATGGGCTTCCGCAGGCTGGAGCCCCGGTTCTGCTCGATCTACGACCCGTACTTCTGGCGGCACGAGCGGCTGTGGAAGCTGCTGCCGCCCTTCCTCGCCCTGTTCGACGGGACCCCGCTCAAGGCGATGGTCCTGCGGGCGCTCGGGGTGCGGGTCGGCAAGCGGCTGCTCGACGACGGCTGCTCCATGCCCGAGCACACCCTCGTCACCGTCGGCGACCACTGCACCCTCGGCCCGCTGAGCACGGTGCAGTGCCACTCGTTGGAGGACGGCACGTTCAAGTCCGACCACACGGTCCTGGGCGCGGGGGTCACGATCGGCACGAACGCCTTCGTGCACTACGGAGTGGAGATGGCCGAGAACACCGTCCTGGACGCCGACGCCTTCCTGATGAAGGGCACGCAGACGGCCCGGGACACCCGCTGGCAGTCCAACCCCGCCTCCCCCACCTAACCCCGCATTATGGAGCCATAACTGTCGTTTCGAGCCTCGAAAACGACAGTTATGGCTCCATAATGCGGGTCAGGGCCTGCTCCAGGACCTCGGTGCGTTTGCAGAAGGCGAAGCGGAGGAGGGTGAGGGCGAGGTCGGGGTCGTCGCAGAAGACGCTGACCGGGACCGCCGCCACGCCCGTCCGCTCCGGCATCGCCCGCGCGTAGGCCGCCGCGTCCCGCACGCCGAGGGGCGCGAGGTCGGCGACCACGAAGTAGGTGCCCTGCGGTTCGAAGACCCGCATCCCGGCCTCGCGCAGGCCCGCCACCAGCAGGTCCCGCTTCGGGCGGAGGTCGCCGGAGATCGCCGCGTACACGGCGTCGGGCAGGGCCAGGGCCTTCGCCACCGCGGGTTGGAAGGGGGCGCCGCCCGCGAAGGTGAGGAACTGCTTGACCGCGCGGACCGCCGCGACGAGCTCGGCCGGGCCGTGGACCCAGCCGATCTTCCAGCCCGTCACCGAGAAGGTCTTGCCCGCGCTGGAGACGGTGAGCGTCCGGTCGGCGAGGCCGGGCAGCGTGGCCATCGGGACGTGCTCGGCCGCGAAGGTCATGTGCTCGTAGACCTCGTCCGTGATCACGACCGCGTCGTGCTCGACCGCGAGGTCACCGATGGCCCGCAGCGTGTCCCGGCCGAACACGGTGCCGGTGGGGTTGTGGGGGGTGTTGACCAGAACCGCCCTGGTGCGGGGCCCGAAGGCGGCGCGCAGCTCGGCCGGATCGGGCTGGAAGTCCGGTGCCCGCAGCGCGACCGTCCGCCGGGTCGCCCCGGCCATCGCGATCACCGCGGGGTACGAGTCGTAGTACGGCTCGAAGACGACGACCTCGTCCCCCGGCCCGCACAGCGCGATCACGGCCGCGGCGATCGCCTCCGTGGCACCCATGGTGACCAGCACGTCGCCGGCGTCGAGGGAGTAGAAGCGCTCCTGGTGCGCGGCCACCGCCTCGCGCAGGGCCGGGAGACCGGGCGCGGGCGGGTACTGGTTGGCGCCGCCCTCGATCCCCGAGACGGCGTCGGCCAGCAGGGACGCCGGTCCGTCGGTGTCCGGGAATCCCTGGCCCAGGTTGATCGCGCCGTGCCGCACGGCCAGCTGGGTGATCTCGGCGAAGATCGTGGAGGTGAAGGGGCGCAGGCGCTCGACGAGCACGTCACCACCCCCGCATGTCCACGGCCCAGCGCTCGGCCACGTGGTCGCCGTCGACCAGCCACATCGCCTCGTGCATCGCGACGGTCGGGTCCACGTGCGCGGGCACGACCCGGATCCGGTCCCCGACGCGCGGCTTGCGCTCGCCCGGGGCGAAGGTCGTGTGCTCGTCGGAGCAGAACCAGACCTGGGCGCCGGGGATGGACGGGTTGCCGTGGTCCATGCCCAGCGCCTTGAGCCCCACGTCGACGACGGCGTGGTCCGCGGACACCGAGATGACCGTGCCGAGCACGAACAGGGCCTGCTCGAAGGGGTGCCCGAGCTCGGCGTACGCGCTGTCCATGAGCGCATAGGACCCGGCCTGGATCTCCGTGGCCCACTCGTTCGCGGCGTAGGTGCCGGTCCCGCCCGCGGACACCAGGTCCCCGCCGACCTCCCGCGCCGCGGCGACCAGCTTCTCCATCGACTCGCGGACGAGGCGGCGCTGCTCCTCCTCGGGGCGGGCCATCATCAGGTGCCCCTCGTAGCCCATCACACCGCGCACCTCGAGCCCGTTGCGCCGGGCCAGGTCGGCCAGCTCACCGGCCTTCTCCGGCGGACAGCCGCAGCGCGGGAGGCCGACGTTGACGTCGATCACCACCTCGAGCACGGTGCCGCGCAGGGCGGCCGCGATCGTCTCCCGGGAGTCGACGGCGAGGGTGACCCGGGCGCCGTCCCGCACCAGCTTGCCGAGGCGGGTCGCGTCGGCCACCTCGTTGGCCAGCAGCAGGTCCCCGCCGAGGCCGTGCTCGGCCATCACCTCGCACTCGCGGATCGTGGCGCAGGTGAAGCCGGGATGGCCGTTGTCGCGCTGCCAGCGCGCCAGCGACGTGCACTTGTGCGCCTTCACGTGCGGGCGCAGCCGGGCCCCGGGGAGGGCCGCGCTCATGGTGTCCAGGTTGCGGCGCAGGGCCCCGCGCTCGACGAGCAGCGCGGGCGTCACCAGGTCGTCGACGTGCACGGCCGGACGCTACAGGTTCGGCACCGGCGTCCGGGCGATCCGCCGGAGCACACCCGGCGCGAGCTTGGACACCGCGTAGGCGGCCCGGCTCTCCACCGTGACGAGCTGGACCGGGCGGTTGCGCTCCACCGCCGTGATGACCGCCGCGGCGACCTTCCGCAGCGGGTACGGACGCCGCTTGAGCAGCCGGTCGGTGCTGCGCTGCCGCTCCGCCGGGTCGTCGACGCCGACGAACCGGGCGGACGCCGCGATGCCGGTGGGGAGGAAGCCGGGACACAGCGCGGTGACGCCGATGTCGTCGGGCGCCAGCTCGGCGCGCAGGCACTCGGACAGCATCAGGACCGCGGACTTGGTGGTGCAGTAGGCGGGCAGGAAGGTCGTCGGGGTGAAGGCGGCGGCGGAGGCGACGTTCACGAGGTGCCCGCCCTCGCCACGGTCCCTCATCCGCGCCGCGAAGATCCGACAGCCGTGCACCACGCCCATCAGGTTGACGTCCACGATGTCCTGCCAGTCCTGCACGGAGTGCGCGAGGAAGGGGCCGGACACGGCGATGCCCGCGTTG
Organism: Pseudonocardia pini; assembly: GCF_013870575.1. Classification (GTDB taxonomy): domain Bacteria; phylum Actinomycetota; class Actinomycetes; order Mycobacteriales; family Pseudonocardiaceae; genus Pseudonocardia; species Pseudonocardia pini. The sequence continues at coordinate 718 of NZ_JACBXB010000245.1, read as the reverse complement.
TTGACGACGACGTCGGGCACGCCGATCTCGGCGCACACCTCGTCGGCGAGGGCCTCCATCGCGGCGACGTCGGTGACGTCGACCTGGAACGCGCGGCCGCCCTCGCCGGGGGCCTCGGTGGGGTTCCGGTCCACCGCCACGATCCGGGCGCCGCGCTGCGCGAAGCCCTCGGCCACCGCTCTGCCGATCCCGCTCGCCGCGCCGGTGACCAGCACGACCTTGCCGGTCCAGCGGGTCCGTGGATGTCCGACTCGCGCGTCGGAAGTGGGGGACTCGCGCGTCGGGAGTGGGGGACTCGCGGAGATGTGCTCGCGGACGCAGCGGGCGACGACGTCGGGGCGCTCGCGCGGGAGCCAGTGCCCGCCCGCGACCTCCCGGAACCGCAGGCCGGGGACGAACTCGGCGGCCGAGGCGGCCAGCGCGGGCGTGACGTACCGGTCCCGGGTGGGGGCCAGGACCTGCGTGGGGACGTCGGTACGGCCGTCTCCCCGCACCCCGCTGATGTTGGCGCGGTACAGGTCCAGGCCGTTCAGCCCGTCCCGCGTCGCCGGCCGCGGGACGCGTTCGCGGCGGGCGATCGCCCTGCCCGCCACGCCGGCCCGCCACGCGAGCTCCGGGACCCGCGGGAGCTGGAAGAAGCCGATGTACCAGGAGGCGGCGGCCTGGCGGAGCCGCGCGGCGAGCGACCCGGTCCGCAGGAAGGCGCCGACGTGGGTCA
>NZ_JACBXB010000244.1 GCF_013870575.1 Pseudonocardia pini | reverse complement strand
CGCGGGCGTGGGGGTCTGCCGTACCGTCCGGGTGGCCCACGGCCCCGTGCCCGGCGCCCGCGTCGTCGACGCCACCGACGTCCCACCCACCCCGAGCGGCTCCTGGCCGCCTGCGAGAGCGTGATAATGGCTGGTCAGAACCTCGTCAACCTGGAGAACGTCACCGCGCACGTCCCGGGGGACGCCTCCCGCGTGCTGCTCGACGCCGTGTCGCTGGGCGTGGAGCGCGGCGAGCGCGTGGGGGTGGTCGGCCTCAACGGGGGCGGCAAGACCACGCTGCTCGAGGTGCTGTCCGGGCGTCGGCCGGTGAACGGCGGCCGGGTCTCGCGACTCGGCGGGCTGAAGCTCGCCTACCTCACCCAGGGGGACGACTTCGCCGCGGGCTCGACGGTGCGGGACATCGTGCTGGCGCACTACGAGGCGGACCACGAGTGGGCGAGCGACCCCAAGGCCCGCGACGTCCTCGGCGGGCTCGGCCTGCGCGATCTCGAGCGGACCGTCGACGGGCTGTCCGGCGGCGAGAAGCGCCGGGTCGCGCTGGCCCGCGCCCTGCTCGGCGAGCCGGACCTCGTGGTGCTCGACGAGCCCACCAACCACCTCGACATCGAGGGCGTCACCTGGCTGGCCGAGCACCTGATCGCGCGCCGGTGCGGGGTCGTGGTCGTCACGCACGACCGCTGGTTCCTCGACTCCGTCTGCACCCGGACCTGGGAGGTGGCGAACGGCCAGGTCGAGAGCTACCTGGGCGGCTACCAGGACTGGGTCTTCGCCCGCGCCGAGCGCACCAAGCAGGCGGACGCCGCGGAGGCCCGTCGGCGCAACCTCGCCCGCAAGGAGCTGGCCTGGCTGCGCCGGGGGCCGCCCGCGCGGACGTCGAAGCCCCGCTACCGGATCGAGGCCGCCGAGGCCCTGATCGCCGACGTGCCGCCCCCGCGGAACACCGTGGAGCTGCTGAACTTCGCCACGAACCGGTTGGGCCGCACCGTCCTCGAGCTCGAGGACGCCACGGTGAGGATCGCGGACCGCACGCTGCTGGACCACCAGACCTGGCGGCTCGGCCCGGGCGACCGGATCGGGATCGTCGGGGTCAACGGTTCGGGCAAGACCACGCTGCTCCGCGCGCTGACCGGCGAGCGCCCGCTCGACGGCGGCAAGCGCGTGCAGGGCACCACCGTGCAGCTCGCGCAGCTCACCCAGGACCTCGTGGACCTGCCGAAGGACATGCGGGTGCTGGAGGCGGTCGAGGCCGTCGCGAAGTACGTGCGGTTCGGCAAGGAGGAGATGACGGCCTCGCAGGTCGCCGAGCGCCTCGGCTTCCCGCCCGCGCGGCAGTGGACGCCGGTGGGGCGCCTCTCCGGCGGTGAGCGGCGCAGGCTGCAGCTCACCCGGCTGCTCATGGCCGAGCCGAACGTCCTGCTGCTCGACGAGCCCACGAACGACCTCGACGTCGACACCCTGACCAACCTCGAGGACCTGCTCGACGGCTGGCCGGGCACGTTGATCGTGGTCAGCCACGACCGGTACCTCACCGAGCGGGTGTGCGACACGGTCGTCGCGCTGTTCGGGGACGGGCGGATCACGCACCTCCCCGGAGGGATCGAGGAGTACCTGCGGCGGCGGGCGGAGCAGGGCACGGACACCAGCGCCCCACAGACCGGACCCGCGGCGAAGGCGCCCACCAGCGCGGCGGACCAGCGAGCCGCGCGCAAGGAGGCCCAGCGCCTGGAGCGGCGGATGACGCAGCTCACCAAGCGTCAGGAGCAGCTCCACACGCAGCTCGCCGAGGCCGCCACGGACCCGCAGAAGCTGATCGAGCTCTCCACCGAGCTGAAGCAGGTGCAGACGGAGCAGGAACAGGTCGAGCTGGAGTGGCTCGAGGCGGCCGAGCGCGCCGAGACCTGACCGCTCCACGACGCGCGGGGTATCGGGCGTGCGGGCGTGGCCGACGCTGCGTACCCTGAAGATCGTTCGGGGCCTGCTCTGGGGGGAGCCTGCGTCGGTCGTGTCCGCGACCGGCGCCGACCGCGGCCCCGGCGTCGTCGATCGGGGGATCATGACGACCACCGCTCCTGCGCGCGCCGAGACGGGCGTCGCGCCGTTCGCCGCGCGGCCGGTCTGGCTCATCGCCGCCGCCGTGGGGATCGTGCTCACGGCCGTCAGCGGCCGGTACGGCTGGTTCGGCGACGAGCTCTACTTCGTCGCCGCGGGCCACCACCTGGACTGGGGGTACGCCGACCAGCCGCCGATGCTGCCGCTGCTCGCGCTGCTCATGGACACCCTCGCGCCGGGCCACGTGTGGGCGCTGCGGATCCCGTCCACGCTCGCGACCGTGGCCGCCGTCGTCCTGGCCGCGCTCACCGCCCGTGAGCTGGGTGGCGCACGGAAGGCGCAGGTCATCGCGGCCGCCACGCTCGCCGTCTCGCCCGGTTTCCTCGCCAACGGCCACCTGCTCGCCACGTCCACGTTCGACCCGATCCTGTGGACCCTGCTGACCTGGCTGCTGGTCCGGTGGCTGCGTACCCGGGCGGACTCGCTGCTCGTCTGGGCGGGCGTGGCCACCGCGTTCGCGCTGCAGGTGAAGTTCCTGGTCGTGGGCTTCTGGGCGGTCGCCCTGCTCGCCCTGCTGATCTGCGGGCCGCGGGAGATCCTCCGCCGCCCGGCGCTGTGGCTGGGTGGGGCGATCGCCGTCGTCGCCACGGTCCCGACGCTGCTCTGGCAGGCCGCGAACGGCTGGCCGCAGCTCGAGATGGGCCGGGTGATCGCCGCCGAGCAGGTGTACGCGGGCGGGATGCTCGGGTTCCTCCCGATCGGGGTGTTCTCGGCCGGGCTGGTGGTCGGGTCGGTGCTGGGCATCCACGGCCTCGGGCGGCTGCTGCGGCACCCGCTCTACCGCTGGCTGGGGATCACCGCGCTCGGGACCGCGGTGCTCTTCATGGTCACCGGCGGCAGGCCGTACTACATCGCGGGGGTGTTCCCGCTGCTCTGGGCCGCGTCCGCGGTGGCGATCGAGGCGGGCACGGCCCAGCGCTGGTGGCGCTGGGTCGCGACCTGGCCGATGTACGCGCTCACGGTCGTCGGGCTGGGGTTCGCGAACGTGCTGCCGATCTCGCCGATCGCCTCGCACGCGGACCGGCCACTGGCCGTCGGCAACTTCCAGCGGGACGAGATCGGCTGGCCGGAGATGGTCGCGGACGTCGAGCGGGTCGCGCCGCCCGGCGCGATCGTGGTCGGCGAGTCGTACTGGTCGAGCTCGGCGGTGGAGGTGCTCTCGGAGCTCCCCGCCTACGGGTACTCGCGCGGGCCGGCGTACTGGGGCCCGCCGCCGGAGGCGGACACCCCGGTGGTGTTCGTCGGTGACCCGGCGGAGATCGGCCGGTACTTCGGCGAGGTGCGGCAGGTCGGCGTGCTGGACAACGACCGGCGGGTCGCGAACCTCTCCCAGGGCACCCCGATCCTCCTGCTGGAGGGCCGGAACGCGCCGTGGGCCGAGATCTGGGCCGAGATCCGCAGGCTCTGAAGGCGCGACGTCAGCGGCGACGTCAGGCCGCTGTCAGGGAGATCGCAGCCCGCCCGGCCATCCTCGTGGCCATGGAACCAGTCATCTCCGTCGACGGTCTGCGCAAGACCTACGGCGACACCACCGCGCTGGCGGGCATCGACCTGACGGTCCGCCGCGGCTCGGTGCTGGGCCTGTTGGGTCCCAACGGATCCGGCAAGACCACCACCGTGCGCATCCTGTCCACACTGCTCCGCCCGGACGGCGGGCGGGCCACCGTGCTCGGACACGACGTCGTGGCCGACGCCGCCGCGGTCCGCGGCCTCGTGGGGCTGACCGGGCAGTACGCCGCGGTCGACGACTCCCTCACCGGCATCCAGAACCTCACGCTGATCGCCCGGCTGCTCGACCTGTCCCGCACCGAGGCCCGCAGCCGGGCGGCGGAGCTCGTCGAGCGGTTCGGCCTGGCCGACGCGGCCGAGCGTCGGGTCAAGACCTACTCCGGCGGCATGCGCAGGCGCCTCGACCTGGCGGCGAGCCTGGTCGGGCGGCCGAGCGTGCTCTTCCTCGACGAGCCCACCACCGGCCTCGACCCCCGGCACCGCAACGAGGTGTGGGACCAGGTCCGCACGCTGGCCGCCGAGGGCACCACGGTCCTGCTGACCACGCAGTACCTGGAGGAGGCCGACCAGCTGGCCGAGGACCTGGTCGTGCTGGACCACGGGCGGGTCATCGCGAGCGGCACGCCCGCCTCGCTGAAGTCCGAGGTCGGCGGGCAGCTGCTGCACGTCCGGCCGCTGAACCGCTCGGACGTCGGCACGGTCGCCGGGATCCTCGGCGAGCTGACCGCGGAGGCCCCGGCCATCGACCCGACCGGCCAGCTGAGCGTCGCGGGCGACGCGGCGCTGCTCCAGGCCGTCGGCGCCCGACTGGCCGAGGTCCCGCTCGCCGAGCTCGGGCTGCGGCTGCCGAGCCTCGACGACGTCTTCCTCACCCTCACCGGCCGTCCCGCAGAAGAAGAGGAGGTGGCGGCATGACCACCACCGCACCCGCCCCCACGCCCGCGCTGCGAGAATCCTCGCCACGCCCCGGAGCCCGCCACGGACCGCTCCGGCACGCGATGACGCTGGCCTGGCGCGGGATCGTCAAGACGGTGCACTCGCCCGAGGCGCTGATCGACGTCACGCTCCAGCCGGTCATCTTCCTGCTGCTGTTCGTGTACGTCTTCGGCGGTGCGATCGCCGGGGACACCTCCGCCTACCTGCAGTTCGCGTTGCCCGGAGTGCTGGTCCAGACGGTGATCTTCGCGTCCGCGGGCACCGGCACCGCGCTGGCGGACGACCTGCAGACCGGCATCTTCGACCGGTTCCGCAGCCTGCCGATCCCGCGGTCGGCGCCGCTGCTGGGGGCGATCACCGCGGACATCGCGCGGTACGCCACCTCGGGCGTGATCATGCTGGTGTTCGGCGCCGTCCTGGGTTTCCGGACGTCGGCGGGTCCGCTCGCGATCGTCGCCTCGCTGGCGATGGTCATGGCATTCGCCTTCGCGCTCTGCTGGGTGTTCACCGCGCTCGCGATGGTGGTGAAGGACCCGCGCTCGGTGCAGGGGCTCGGCGCGCTGATCTCGTTGCCGCTCACCTTCGGCAGCAACGTGTTCGTCCCCGCGTCGACGATGCCCGGCTGGCTGCAGGGCTGGGTGAACGTGAACCCGGTGTCGAAGACGGCGGACGCGGTCCGTGGCCTGCTGCTCGGCGGCCCGGTCGCCGGCCCCGCGGGCACGGCCCTGATCTGGGCCGCGGGGATCACCGTGGTGTTCGCCCCCCTGGCGGTGGCGCTCTACCGCAGGCGGACCTGAGCGCGAAGCAGGTCCACACCGGACTGCGGCGGGAGGCCGACGGCCTCCCGCCGCAAGGTGTCGTGCTCCGGGTCGAGGGTCCCCAGCATCGCGACGACGGCGGGGTCGCTCAGGTCGAGGGTGCCGCGTCGGGCCTCGGCGACCCCGAGGACCCGGGCGGCCCCCGCGGCGTCCCCGAAGGCCAGCCGGACCTGGGCCAGCGTCTCGGCGACCAGGGCCATCACCGGGCCGTCCTTGCTGGTCACGCCCGCCTCGACCGCCTCGACGAGCAGCGTCGCCGCGGAGCTGGGGTCGCCCGCGGCCAGCTCGACCAGCGCCCGCTGCACGAACAGGTGCGCCACGCGTTGCGGCACGGCGATCCCACCGCCCACGGCCGGGTCGATCTCGGCGAGCCGCGCCCGCGCGCCCGCCAGGTCGCCCTCGAGCCGGTCCACCTCGGCGAGCGAGGCGTGCACCATCTCGGGCGACGCGAACTCGCGGGACCCGATCATCCCGAGCGCCTCGGTGTAGAGCTTGCGGGCGAGCGCGTGGTCGCCCATCCGCGAGGCCAGGCCGCCCCGCTGCACCATGAACTGGGGCAGGTCGTCGTCGTTCGACAGCTCGGTGGCCAGCGTGATGGCCTCCTCGTAGGCGGCCACGGACGCCTCGAGGTCGCCCGCCCACTTCTCGAGCTCGCCGAGCGTGGTCAGCGTCATCCCGAGCCCGAACCGGTCGCCGACCTGCGTGAACAGGGTGTGTGAGGCCCGGACGAGCTCGCGTTCGAGCTCGATCCGGCCTGCGTTCTCCGCCAGCGTCGCGCGGATCTCCAGGGCGAACGCGCGCACCCACGGGTCCGGGTGGGTGGTGCTGATCGGGGCGAGCGGCGCCTGGTCCTGGATCGTGAACGCCGCGCCGAGGGGTTCGGTGAGGTCCAGTACGGGATGTCGGGGCAGCGGGACCTGCGCGATCAGCGCGGTCGCCCGGGCCACGTGTCGCTGCGCCTCGGCCATCTCGCCGCGCCCGATGGCCTCGACCGCGCGGAACGCCCGGACGCGGGCGCGGACGGCGAGCGGGGCCTCCTCCTCGGGGAGCTCCCCGATCGCGCGCACCCAGCTCATCGTCTCGTCGGCGGCGCCGCGGATCAGCCACGCCCAGAACATGTTCGCGACCAACCGGTACGCCGTCTCGACGTCCTGTTCGGACACCGCCCGGCGCAGCGCGCCGGTGATGTTGCCCGACTCGGCGCGCAGTACCGCGAGCCAGCGCAGCTGCTCCCGGCCCCGCAGCTCCGGCTCGGCCCGCTCCACCAGCGCGACGGTCCAGCTCGCGTGCCGCGCCGCCGTCGCCTCCCCCTCGCCGGACTCGGCGAGCCGCTCCCGCGCGTACTCGCGGATCGTCTCCAGCATCCGGTAGCGGGTGGGCTCGCCGGTCTGGGGGACGGTCACCACCAGCGACTTGTCGACGAGCGCGGCCAGGGTCTCGAACGGGTCCGCCAGCCCGTCGCCGCAGACCTGGTCGACGGCGTCGGCTGTGGCGCCCCCGGAGAACACGCCCAGTCGGCGGGCCAGGGTGCGTTCGGGCTCGTCGAGGAGCTCCCAGCTCCAGTCGACCACGGCGCGCAGGGTCTGGTGGCGCGGCAGCACGGTGCGCGCACCGGTGGTGAGCAGTCGGAACCGGTCGTCGAGCCGGGCGAGGATCTCCTCGGGGCTCAACGTGCGCAGCCGAGCCGCGGCCAGCTCGATCGGGAGCGGTTGGCCGTCGAGGGTGCGGCAGATCGCGGTGACGGCGGCGGGGTGGTCGGCCGCGTCGA
>NZ_JACBXB010000243.1 GCF_013870575.1 Pseudonocardia pini | reverse complement strand
AGCCACCTGGCCGGGACGCACCGGGTCGCCGTCACGTCGCTCAAGGGCGGGGTGGGCAAGACGACGGTGACCGCCTGCCTGGGTCTCGCCCTCGCCGAGCACCGGGGCGACCGGATCCTCGCCCTCGACGCCAACCCCGACGCCGGAACCCTCGCCGACCGGCTGACCGGCCACACCGACCGCACCGTCCGCAACCTGCTCGACGACCTCGCGGCCATCGACTCCTGGACCGCCGTCTCCCGCTACACGAGCCTCGCCGGGCGCCTGCAGGTGCTCGCGAGCGAGCAGGACCCCGCGGCGGGCGAGGCCTTCACCCGCGACGAGTACCTGCGCGCCGACGCCGTCCTGGCCCGGTTCTTCAGCGTGATGCTCACCGACTCCGGCACCGGCATGGTCCACTCCGCGATGGCCGGGACGCTCGACGTCGCCGCCTCCCTCGTCGTCGTCGGCGCCCCGACCGTCGACGGGGCCGGGCGGGCGAGCAAGACCCTCGACTGGCTCGTCGCGCACGGCCACGACCGGCTGGTCCGAGACGCCGTCGTCGTGCTGGTGGGCGACGGCAGCCGGGAGATCGACGCCGAGGCCCTGCGCGGGCACTTCGCAGGCCGGGCCCGTGCCGTGATCGAGGTGCCGCACGACCCGCACCTGGCCACCGGCGGCCGCATCACACCCGCCCGGTTGCGCCCCGCCACCCGGGCGGCGTTCCTCGACCTGGCCGCCGCCGTCGCCGAGCGGTTCCCGGCGCGCGTATCCTCGACGCCGATATGAGCACACAGCCCAATCCCTGGCTCTTCTCCACCCGTGAGATGGGCCGCCGTCCCGGCATCATGCGCACCGTCACGCGCACGATCCCCGCCCCGGGCGCCGACGACCCCGACGCCGCGATCGGCCTCGTCGGGGTCCTCGCCGTGCCGCCGGCCAGCGACATCGTGCTGGACCTGCGCCTGGAGTCGGTCAGCGAGGGCGTGTACGTCTCCGGGACAGCCGCGGCGCACCTGGTCGGGGAGTGCTCGCGCTGCCTGGACGAGCTGGCCGAGGACGTCGAGGAGCGCATCGAGGAGCTCTTCGCCTACCCGGACTCGCTCACCGAGGAGACCACGGACGCGGACGAGATCCCGCGGGTCGTGGACGAGCACGTCGACCTCGAGCAGACCGTCCGGGACGCGATCGCACTCGACCTCCCGCTCGCGCCGCTGTGCAGCGAGGACTGCCTGGGTCTGTGCCCGGAGTGCGGGGAGAGGCGGGCCGATCTCGGGCCCGAGCACCGGCATGAGAGTATTGACCCTCGGTGGGCCGCTCTCCGTGAGCGCCTGTCCTGACGAACCCGAAGTATCGACGTCGTAAGACCTCTCGAGCGATAACCGTAGGAGATCTACCGTGGCCGTACCCAAGCGCCGGATGTCGCGGTCCAACACGCGCTCTCGCCGGGCGCAGTGGAAGGCCACCGCGCCGTCCCTCGTCGCCTGCAGCAACCGCGCCTGCCGCGAGCCCAAGCTGCAGCACATCGCGTGCCCCGTCTGTGGGCAGTACGACGGCCGCCAGGTCGTCCGCCCCGCCTGAGTCGCGCGGGGTGGGGGAGAAGAGCGTCACGGGGCCGCGTGAGGACCGCGCCCCGTTGCTGAGTGCACTCGGTGTCGAGATCGGCACCGAGCTGCTCACCCTGGCCCTCACGCACCGCTCGTACGCGTACGAGAACGGTGGCCTGCCGACCAACGAGCGCCTGGAGTTCCTGGGCGACTCGGTGCTCGGCGTGATCGTCACCGAGCGGCTCTACCGCGACCACCCCGACCTGCCCGAGGGGCAGCTCGCCAAGCTCCGCGCCAGCGTCGTGAACATGCACGCGCTGGCGGGGGTGGCGGCGACGCTGTCCGAGGGCGGGCTCGGGGTGTACGTGTCGCTGGGCCGGGGCGAGGAGCTGACCGGGGGCCGCGAGAAGGCCAGCATCCTGGCCGACGCGACGGAGGCCCTGATCGGCGCCGTCTACCTGCAGCACGGCCTCGAGACCACCCGTGGGCTGGTGCACCGGCTGTTCGAGGGACTCCTCGAGGGCGCGCCGCTGCTCGGCGCGGGCCTGGACTGGAAGACCAGCCTCCAGGAGCTCACCGCCTCCGAAGGGCTCGGCGTGCCCGAGTACCGGATCGAGGAGGAGGGTCCCGACCACCTGAAGACGTTCACGGCCACGGCCGTCGTCGGCGGGCGGGAGCTGGGCTCCGGCGAGGGGCGCACCAAGAAGGAGGCCGAGCAGAAGGCCGCCGCCCTCGCCTGGCGCACGATCACGGACGAGACCACCTCCACCTCGAGTGCCTGAGCTCCCCGAGGTCGAGGTCGTCCGCCGCGGTCTCGCGGACCACGTCCTCGGCCGGACGATCACCGAGGTCCTGGTCGACCATCCGCGCGCGGTGCGCAGGCACGTGGCGGGCGGCGAGGACTTCGCGGCCCGGCTGAAGGGCCGCACGATCACGGCCGTCCGGCGGCGGGGCAAGTACCTCTGGCTCGAGATCGGCGAGGACGAGGCCGTCATCGCCCATCTCGGCATGTCCGGCCAGATGCTGGTCGCCGCCGCCGAGCAGCCCGCCGAGAAGCACCTGCGCATCCGGTTCACCTTCGAGAGCGGCCCCGAGCTGCGGTTCGTCGACCAACGGACCTTCGGTGGGCTCTCGATCCATCCGCTGGTCGACGGCGTGCCGGAGCCCGTCGCGCACATCGGCCGCGATCCGATGGACCCCCTGTTCGACCTCGACGCGGCGGTCGCCGGGATGCGTCGCCGTCGCACGGAGGTCAAGCGGGCCCTGCTGGACCAGACGATCGTCTCCGGGATCGGCAACATCTACGCGGACGAGGCCCTGTGGCGGGCCCGGCTGCACGGCCTGCGGCCCACGGAGAAGCTGACCCGCAAGCAGGGGGTGGCCGTGCTGGAGGCGGCGTCCGAGGTGATGGTCGAGGCCCTCGGCCAGGGCGGCACCTCGTTCGACGCCCTGTACGTCAACGTCAACGGCGCCTCGGGCTACTTCGACCGCTCGCTCAATGTGTACGGCCAGGCCGACCGGGCCTGTCGCCGCTGCGGCACCCCGATCGTGCGGGAGCCGTTCATGAACCGGAGCTCGTACTCCTGCCCCCGGTGCCAGCCCCGACCACGCCCCTGAGCCTCAGAGCCAGCCGCGCCTCTTGAAGATCACGTAGAGCAGGCCGGCGAGGCCCACCATCAGCCCGACGGCGAAGGGGTAGCCGAGGGCCCAACCGAGCTCGGGCATGTGCTCGAAGTTCATCCCGTAGATCCCGGCGATGAGCGTCGGTGCGAAGGCGATCGCCGCCCAGGACGACACCTTCTTCATCTGCTCGTTCTGCACGTACCCGGCCTCGGTCAGCCGGGTCATCTCCTCGTTCTGGCGTTGCGCCACGAGCGTGGAGTTCACCGTGAGGATGTTCGCGAGCAGGTCGCGAAGGCCCTGCGTGCGCTCGCGGACCCGGGTGGCGTGGTCGTTCACGTCCCGGAAGAGGCGGTGCAGCTCCAGGTCCGGGTCGTCGCTCTTCTTGGACAGCCGCAGGCGCAGCTCCTCGAAGATCTCCGCCAGCGGGTCCACGGCCCGCTGGAACTCGATGACCTCGCGGGAGAGCTCGTAGATCCGCTGCGACACCGCGGGATCGCCGCCCCACACCTGGGACTCGATCTGGTCGACGTCGTCCTGGAGGCCGTCGAGGACCGGCCCGTAGTCGTCGACGATCTTGTCCAGCACCCCGTAGAACACCGCGAACGGGCCGTGGGAGAGCAGCTCCGGGTCGTTCTCCAGGCGCTGTCGGACGGCGCTGAGGTCCGGCTCCTCGGCGTGGCGCACCGTGACCACGAACCACGGCCCGAGGAAGAGGTGGATCTCGCCGAGCTCGACCTCCTCCCGGTCGTCGAGGTACCGCGCGGGCCGGAGCACCACGAAGTCGGTGTCGCCGTAGCGCTCCAGCTTCGGGCGCTGGTGGCCGTGCAGGGTGTCCTCCACGGCCAGCTCGTGCAGGCCGAACTCCTTCTCGACCTCGGCGATGTCCGCCTCGGTCGGGCGCAGCATGCCGATCCAGCAGAAGGCGCTCCGCTGCGACCCGCACTGCGCCAGCGTCTCGACGGTCTGGTCGAGCGACTCGGGCTCGCGCGAGCGACGCCCGTCGACGTACACCGCGTTGTCGACCACCGTCATGGTCGGGAGCGTAGTCGGCTACCGCCCGAAGTCCTGGGTCCAGTAGGCCCCGTCCGGGGCGTGGCCGACCCCGATCGTGCGGAGCGAGCAGTCCTCGATGTTCTCGCGGTGGCCGGGGGAGTCGAGCCAGGCCGCGACGACCTCGTCCGCGGTGTCCTGGCCCATCGCGATGTTCTCGGCTCCCGGGTCCTCGTAGCCTGCGGCCCGCAGCCGGTCGGCGAAGTCCCTGCCGTCGAGCGAGTCGTGGGCGAAGTAGCCGCGGGCGGCCATGTCCTCGCTGTGCGCCTGGGCCGCGGCGGTGATCCGGTCGTCGGGCTGGAGGGGGTCGCAGCCCGCGCGCTCCCTGGCCTCGTTGGTGAGCGCGACGACGCGGGCGACCGGGCCCGTGGCGACCGGGATGTCCGTGGTGGGCAGGGTGCGGTCGTGGCGGCCCGCGCGCTCACCTACTTCCAGATCCCCGGGTTCGGCGAGAACCTCGCGGCGGTCAACGGCTGGGATCCCGCCCCGCTGGCGACGCTGCGCGCCCACGGCGTGGGCATGCGGGCGATCGCCGAGGCGGCGAACATCCAGGCCGCGTCGCTCTACCACCACTTCGCGAACAAGGAGGAGCTCCTCCTCGAGTCGATCTACGTCGTCGACCGGGACCTCGTGGTGGACCAGCTCCCGCTGCTCGACGGGCCGGGCGACCACCGCGAGCGGCTGGCCCACCTGGTCGCGGGCCACGTCCGCCACATCGGCGCGAACCGGGACGCCTGGTGGGTGGCGGGTCGGGAGCTGCGCGCGCTGACCCCGGAGAGGCTCGACAGCGTGCAGCTGTACCGGCGGCGCTACCAGCACGCCATCGCGGAGTTCCTGGCGGCGGGGACCGCGGCGGGGGAGTTCGACTGCCCCGATCCGCGGCTGGCTTCCCTCGCCCTGCTGGACATGATCAACGGGCCGAACGAGTGGTACGAGCCGGGCGGCAGGCTCGACATGGACGAGCTCGCCGCCCGGTACGTGGACCTGGCGCTACGCCTGGTCCGCCGCTAGGAACCGGAGCAGCTCGGCCTGGTAGGTCGCCGGGTCCTCGAGGAACGGGGTGTGTCCCACCCCGGGGAGCTCCACGAGCCGCCCGTCCCGGCACAGCTCGATGCCCGCCCGTGCGCCCGCGAGAGGGACGAACGCGTCGTCCGTGCCGTGCAGGGACAGCACCGGGACGGTGAGGTTCGCGAGGATCTCCCGCTGGTCGGAGTCGATCAGGGTCCGCAGGGTGTCGGGGGCCCGCGCGCCGGAGGCCAGGAACTGCAGCCAGAGGGACTGCATGAGGTCGTCGGACAGCGGCTTGGCCACGGCGGCGTTCGCGATCATGCGCATCGTCGCCGCCCGGTCCGCGCCCATGGCCGCGATCATGGCCTCGGTGTCCGCGGCCGCCCCGCCGTGGGGCCACCCGTCGGTCGGGGTGTAGCGCGGGGTCGCGGCGCCGGTGAGGACGACGCCGGAGATCGCGTCGCCCAGCTCGGCGGACGCGGCGACGACCGCCGCACCTCCCAGCGACCAGCCGTTGAGCACCGGGCGGTGCAGGCCGAGGTGGCGGACCAGCGCGGCGATGTCGGAGCCGATCGCGGCCACCGAGACGTCGTCGAAGTCCCGGTCGGACCGCCCGCAGGCGCGGTGGTCGAGCAGCACGACCTCGTGGCCCGCCTTCAGCAGTGCGATGAGCGTGGTGTCCCAGCACTCGCTGCTCGCGCCCCAGCTGTGCACGAGCACGACCGCCCGCCCGCCGGAGCCGCGGTGGTGCTCGTAGTAGACGTTCTTGCCGTCCCGCTCGAGGAATGCCATGTCAGAGCCTCTCGTGGAGCTGGGGGATCACCTTGGTGGTCAGGTACTCGATGCGTGCCGAGCCGGAGTCCACCGGCTCACCGGGCAGCTGGGCCCAGAAATGCACGTCCTTGATCTGCGGGCGCTCCCGCAGCAGGGCGGTGTACTCGGCGACGGCCTGCGCCGCGTCCATCAGGACGTACGCGCCCGCGTCGAGGATCTGCTGCGGGTCGGTGAACCGCGGCACGGCGTCCGGCGGGCCGAAGGCACCCCAGGAGATGTACTCGTTGAGCTGGTAGAGGGCGTGCTCGCCGATCGCGGCCCAGGTGCGCTCGGGGTCCTCGGCCACGACCGCCCACTGGCCCGCGTAAATCTCGGGGTCGGCCTTGCCGAGGGCGGCGCACGCGTCGAGGTAGGCCTGCTGGTGGGCGTTCTGGGTGGAGAGGAAACCGTCCGCGATCCGCGCGGCGCGGGCGATCGCGGGCTCGGCCATCGCCCCGACCAACAGCCGGGGGACGGTCTCGGGACGGGGGGTCACGGCCAGGCCCTCGGCCAGGTCGTAGCGCTTGCCGTGGAACCCGCTCGCGTCCCCGGCCCACGCGCGCCGGATGACGTCGACGCCCTCCTCCAGCAGGCTCGGCCGGTTCACCAGGCGCTGCCCGAACGCCGCGAACTCGCGCTCCCAGTACCCCTGCCCGACGCCGAGGTCGAACCGGCCGCCGGTCAGCAGGCTCAGGGTCGCGGCATCCTCCGCGAGCCGCACCGGGTCGTGCAGCGGCGAGACGATCAGGTTGGTCCCGATCCGGATGCGCGAGGTCCGCTGGCCGATCGCCGACGCGAGCACGAAGGGGGAGGGGCTGTAGCCGTCGGGGCAGAAGTGGTGCTCGGTGAGCCAGACCGACCCGACGCCCTGCTGCTCGGCCCAGGTGATCTGCTCGAGCACCTCCTGGTAGAAGGCGCCGAACGGGCGCTCCGGATCGGGGTTGCGGAAGTCGTACCAGAGCCCGAACACCGTCACCGTGCACCTCCGTGGTCCGCCGGTGTGGAGCCTCCCGAGGGTGCGCGGGCGTGTCACCCCTCCTGGTACGGGGCGGTTGTGGAGATTCCCAAACGCCTGTTCACCCCCGCCGGGTGCCCGGGCGACGGGGGCTCAGCGCCAGGCGCCGC
>NZ_JACBXB010000242.1 GCF_013870575.1 Pseudonocardia pini | reverse complement strand
CTCCGCGGATCACGCTCCCCATGACGCTCCCACCGGTCGCGCCGGCCCTGCGTCGGCTCGCCGCCCCGGTGCACGAGAGTGCCGTTCGTTCACTAGGAATGAGCGAGAGTGCCGTTCGCTCACTAGGACTGAGCCAGGGTGCCGTTCGTTCGGCGGCGAGAGCCGCTCGGGGGCGGACCTCGCGGCCGCTGATGGTCGATGCCCGGGTCCAGCCGCTGCGGATCATCCGCACCCAGGGCTCGCGGGTCTCCGTGACCGCCCGACCGGCGATGCTGCGCGGCGCCACGCTGGTCGAGCGGAGGGCGGCGGACCTGCCGTGGACCACCGAGGCCGACCGGCGGCGGCGGGTGGACGAACCCGATCGGACCCCCGCATCCGCCCCGGCGGGGCCCAGCGGTGTCACGCTCACCCCATCGGAGGCGTAGACCACCGCCGTCCGGGTACTCCGACGGCATGCCGAACTCGAGCATCAAGAACGAGAAGATGTACGAGGAGCTCCGCGACGAGGGCAACTCGAAGGAGAAGGCTGCCCGGATCGCGAACGCCTCGGCCGCCGAGGGGAAGAAGACCGTCGGTGCGCGCGGGGGCCGAGCGGGCTCCTACGACGACATGACCAAGGACGAGCTGTACGAGCGCGCCCAGCGGGTCGGCATCGACGGCCGGTCGGACATGTCGAAGGACGAGCTGATCGAGGCCCTGCGCGACCACTAGCCTGCGCACCCACCGACCCCGGCCTTGTCGCGGCCACTGGTTCCCCGACACCGCCGGACGCCCGCCCGCCACCGAGGGATCCCCCGGTGGCGGGCGGGGCTATCCGAGCGGCGGGGGCCGGTGCGCCACGACGACGGGTGGGCTCCCCCGGTAGGCCTCCACCTGCACCCGCGTGAGCTGCCCGGTGCAGCCCTGCGCCAGCCGCGAGCTCCCGACGTCCCTGGTCAGCACGTTCGGGTTCCCGTGCACGCAGGTCGGGTCGGTCTCCGTGGCGGGTGTGTACCAGGCCCCGGTCGGCAGCTGGACGACTCCGGCGCGGACCTCGTCCGTCACGCGCGCGGCGGCCAGGCAGGCCCCCCGGTCGTTGTGCAGCCGGACGACCGCCCCGTCCGCGATGCCGCGGGCCTCCGCGTCCTGCGGGTGGATCCGCATCACCTCGCGCCCGTCGATCTTCCCGGCCGCGCTCGTGGCCCCGAAGTCCAGCTGGCTGTGCAGCCGGGTCGCGGGCTGGTTCGAGACCAGCCACAGCGGGAACTCGGCGGAGGGCGGCTCCGAGGGCGGCAGCCAGGCCGGGTGTCCCGGGCAGTCCGCGTACCCGAACGAGGCGATCACCTCGGAGGCGAGCTGCACCTTGCCGCTCTCGGTGTGCAGCGGCGCACCCGTGCGCAGCGCGGCGAGGACACCGCCGTCGTCGGGGCCCGGGGGCAGCTCGTGCTCGCCCGCCGCCCAGAACTCCTCGAACGAGGGGGCCGGGAAGCCCCTGTCCGCCAGGGCCTTCTCGGTCCGCTCCCACATCCGCACGAGCCACTCCCGCGGCGTGCGGCCCTCGGTGAACCGCTCCTCGAAGCCGAGGCGCGCCGCCAGCGCGGCGAAGATCGCGTGGTCGTCCCGAGCCTCCGCGAACGGCTCGGCGACGGGTTTCATGGCCACGACCAGCGGGTCCGTGCCGCCCGCGCCGATGTCCTCGCGTTCGAGCGTGGTCGTGGCCGGGAGCACGACGTCGGCGTGTCGGGCCGTGGCCGTCCACACCGACTCGTGCACGACGAAGGTGTCCACGCGACCCAGCGCGCGTTGCAGCCGGGCGAGGTCCTGGTGGTGGTGGAACGGGTTGCCGCCGCACCAGTAGACGAGCCGCACGTCCGGGTAGGTGAGCCGCGAGCCGTCGTAGGAGAAGGGCTCACCGGGGTGCAGGAGCATGTCCGCGACCCGCGCGACGGGGATGTAGCTGCGGACCGGGTTCGGCCGCCGGGCGAAGGTGGGGACGGGCACGGCGTTGCGCGGGCGGCCGTAGTGGCCCAGTGAGCCGAGGCCGTAGCAGAACCCGCCGCCGGGCAGCCCGATCTGCCCGAGCATCGCGGCGAGCGCGAGCCCCGCCCACACCGGCTGCTCGCCGTGCTCCGCGCGCTGCAGGGACTGCGAGACCGTGACCAGCGTGCGGCCCCGCGCGAGCCTGCGGGCCAGGGCGCGGATCTCCTCCGCCGGGATCCCGCAGATCTCG
The DNA here is from genome assembly GCF_013870575.1 of Pseudonocardia pini. Classification (GTDB taxonomy): domain Bacteria; phylum Actinomycetota; class Actinomycetes; order Mycobacteriales; family Pseudonocardiaceae; genus Pseudonocardia; species Pseudonocardia pini. The sequence continues at coordinate 4,942 of NZ_JACBXB010000242.1, read as the reverse complement.
GCCGCCCACACCGCGTCCCGACCCTGCAGGTACGCCGCGTAGGTCTCCCAGCCCGCGCAGTGCTCCCGCAGGAACGCCTCGTCGTGCAGGTCCTCGACCATGAGCGTGTGCGCGAGGCCGATCATCAGCGCGGCGTCGGTACCGGGTTCGGGGGCCAGCCACCGGGCCCCGACCTCGGGCGGGAGGTCCGGCCGCAGCGGGCTGACCAGCACGAACTCGGCGCCGCGGCCGCGGGCCGCGACCATCGCCGCCCGCTCGACGTGCCGCGAGACCCCGCCCGGCCCGATCTGCGAGTTCTTCAGCGCCATCCCGCCGAAGGCCAGCACCGTGTCGGTGTGCGCGGCGATCTGGTCCCAGGTGACGACGGAGCGGGTCACGGCGTCGAACTGCCCCAGGACGTGCGGGATCAGCACCTCCGCGGCCCCGCCGGAGTAGGTGTTGACGGACTGCGTGTAGCCGCCCGCCATCCCCAGGAACCGGTGGATCTGGCTCTGCGCGTGGTGGAACCGTCCCGCGCTCGCCCAGCCGTAGGAGCCGCCGTAGACCGCCGTGGGTCCGTGGTCGGTGTGCACCCGGCGCAGCTCGGCGGCCAGCCGGTCCAGCACCTCCGCCCAGCCGACCTCGACGAAGTCCTCGCGCCCGCGCCGGTCCGTCGGCCCCGGGCCCTTCTCCCACCAGCCCCGACGCACCGCGGGCCGGGCCACCCGCACCGCGTTGCGGACGGCCGCGGGGACGTTGTGCAGGACCGGCGAGGGATCGGGATCGCGGGGGTGCGGGGTGACCCGCAGCTCCCCGTCCGCCCAGTCGGCGGAGAACGCGCCCCAGTGGGCGCTGTGCGAGAGGGTCATCGCCCCTCACCCTAGGCGTGTCCGGTCAGTCCGGGGCCGCGGATCTCGTGATCGACGTCGTTCCGAGAAGGACACGCCTAGGCTGGGTGCCATGATTCGGACACCGCGGCGACACGACCACGACGCGGGTGGCGAGCGCGAGGTCCTCGACGCGAAGGCCGCCCTGCGGGACGAGGTCTGGACCGCCCTCACCGAGGCCGCGGTCGCCCGCTTCCCCGGCGCCCGGAACCGCATCTCCAACTTCGTCGGCGCCGAGAAGGCCGCCGAGCTGCTCCGGACCCTTCCGGAGTGGACGAAGGCCGCAGCGGTCAAGTCCAACCCGGACTCCGCCCAGCTCCCGGTGCGACAGCGCGCCCTTGAGGACGGCAAGACGCTGTACATGGCCGTCCCCAGGCTCGCCGAGCCCGACCCGTTCTTCCTGCTCGATCCCGAGCACCTCACCGACTCCCCCCGCCGTGCCGTGTCGATCACCCACGCCACGCGCAACGCCCGCCGCGTCGCCGTCGCCGACCTGGAGCCGGTCGACCTGGTCGTGACGGGCTGTGTCGCGGCGGGCGAGGACGGCGCCCGGCTGGGCAAGGGCGGCGGGTTCGCCGACCTGGAGTTCGCCCTGGCCGCGGCGGCGGGGCTGGTCTCGGCCGACACCGTGGTGGTCACCACCGTGCACGAGCTGCAGGTCAGGCCCGCGGGCGCGATCCCGACGGCCGCGCACGACGTGCCGGTCGACCTCGTCGTCACGCCCGAGCGGGTGATCGACTGCCGGGCGGCGCGTGGGGAACGACCCGTGGCGGGGATCCTCTGGGAGTCCCTCACCGAGGCGAAGATCGCCGCGATCCCGTTGCTGCAGGAGGTTCGGAGATGACGACCATCGAGCTCGTCCAGGGCGACATCACCACGCAGGAGGTCGACGCCGTCGTCAACGCCGCCAACTCCGGCCTGCTCGGCGGCGGCGGGGTCGACGGCGCGATCCACCGCGCGGGCGGCCCGGAGATCCTGCGCGAGTGCGAGGAGCTGCGCCGCACGCGGTACCCGGACGGGCTGCCGACCGGGCGGGCCGTGGCGACCACCGCCGGGAAGCTGCCCGCCCGGTGGGTGATCCACACCGTGGGGCCGGTGTACGCGAAGCGGGAGGACCGCTCGGACCTGCTGGCCTCGGCGTACCGCGAGTCGCTGCGGGTCGCCGACGAGCTGGGCGCGCGGTCCGTGGCCTTCCCCGCCGTGTCCGCGGGGATCTACGGCTGGCCGCTCGACGACGCCGCCCGGATCGCCGTCACGACCGTGCGGGACACCCCGAGCAGCGTCGAGACCGCACGGTTCGTGCTGTTCAGCGCCGAGATCCTGCGCGCCTTCGAGGCCGTGTGATCACGCTCGGGGGGCACACGCCGGAGATCGACCCGAGCGCCTGGATCGCCCCGGGCGCCGTGGTCGCGGGCCGCGTGCGGATCGGCGCCGAGGCGTCCGTCTGGTACACCTGCGTGCTCCGCGCCGAGCTGGAGACGATCACGATCGGCGCGCGCACGAACCTGCAGGACGGCACCGTCGTCCACTGCGATCCCGGGTTCCCGTGCACGGTCGGCACCGGGGTCAGTGTGGGGCACCGGGTCGTCCTGCACGGCTGCACCGTCGAGGACGACGTGCTGGTCGGCATGGGCGCCGTGGTCATGAACGGGGCGCGGATCGGGTCCGGCTCGATCGTCGCCGCGGGCGCGGTCGTGACCCAGGGCGTGCAGATCCCACCGAACTCGCTGGTCGCGGGCGTCCCGGCGAAGGTCCGGGCGGCGACGGACGAGGCGGCGCGGAACGGGATCGCGCTGAACGCCGCCGCCTACCTCCACCTGCAACGTGTTCATCGTGACGCGACCTGACGTAGACGTCATCGTCGCGTTCATCGCATGATGGGCGGACTCGACGGAGAGGACTCACGACGTGAGCGCGTTCAGCGACGGCCTGTTGGCCGACCGCACGGTGTTCGTGGCCGGCGGCACCAGCGGCATCAACCTCGGGATCGCCCGGCGGTTCGCCGAGCTCGGGGCCCGGGTGGCCGTGGCGGGCCGCAACCCCGAGAAGGCGAAGGCCGCGGCGGACTCGATCGGGGCGGGGGCGCTCGGCCTGTCCGCCGACGTCCGGGACTACGCCGCGATCCGCGCCGCCATGGAGCAGGTGGCGAGCGAGCTGGGCCCACTGGACATCGTGGTGTCCGGAGCCGCGGGCAACTTCCTGGCGCCTGCGGCGCAGATGTCCGCGAACGCCTTCCGCACGGTGATCGACATCGACCTGAACGGCACGTTCAACGTCTTCAAGGGCTCCTACGACCTGCTCCGCACCCCGGGGGCGTCGCTGATCGCGATCACCGCGGGCCAGGCCGTCAACGCGGTCCCGATGCAGGCGCACGCCTGCGCGGCCAAGGCCGGGATCAACCAGCTCGTGCGGGTGCTGGCCATGGAGTGGGGCCCCGACGTGCGGGTCAACGGCATCTCCCCCGGCCCCATCTCGGGCACCGAGGGCATGGCCCGGCTCGCCCCGGACGAGAGCACCCGGGCGGCGCACTACGCGCGGATCCCGATGAAGCGCTGGGGCGAGATCGAGGAGGTCGCGGAGGCCGCGGTCTTCCTCTGCTCCCCCTCGGCCACGTACGTGAGCGGCACGATCCTCGACGTCGACGGCGGCTCCCAGCTCGGCGACGCCACCCGCGGCACGGCGGAGAAGGGCCTGGCCTGACGAGCGGTGAGTGGCGATGGTCGCTGGAACAGTCGCTGGAACGACCATCGCCACTCACCGTCGGCCGAGGACGGACCAGTCGCCGCGAACGATCGTGGCGGCGAGGTCCAGGAGGCCGACGGCGTGGGTGTGCAGGCGCTCGCCGACCTCCTGTGGGGCCTTTCCCGCGCTCGCCCGGGCCCAGGTGCCCTCCAGCACGATGCCGAGCTTGAAGCCCGCCAGCGCCGTGTACCAGTCGACGTGCTCCGGGGCCCGTCCCCCGGCCGCCGCATAGGCCTCGACGAGCTCGGCCCGGCTCGGCAGGCCGCCGAGCTGCGCGAACGGGCCGCCGACGTCCATCGCCCGCGGTGCCTCCGGCCACGTCACCATCAGCCACCCGAGGTCCAGCAGCGGGTCCCCGACCGTGCACATCTCCCAGTCGACGATCGCCGCCACCTCGGGCGCCGCGGAGGCGAGCAGCACGTTGTTGAGGTGGAAGTCGCCGTGCATCACACCCGGCGCCGCGTCCGGCGGGCGGTTCTCCTCCAGCCAGGTCGCGACCTGCGAGACCGCGGGCAGACCGCCGGGCTCCCACCCCGGGAACTCCCGGTAGGACTCCAGCTGCGCGAGCCACTGCGGGACCTGCTTGCCGAGGAAGCTGCCGGGCTTGCGCAGCACGTCCAACCCCTGCGCCACGGGGTCCACCGCGCCGAGCCGGGACAGCGCCCGCGCCACGGCCAGCCCCTGCCCGTGCCGCAGCGCCGCATCGGCCCGCTGCGCCTCGCTGACCCCCTCACCGGGGTTGACGCCCGCCACCAGCTCCATCAGGTAGAACACCACGCCGAGCACCGCGGTGTCCGTGCAGCCCGCGATCAGTCGGGGATGCGGGACGTCGGTGTCCGCCAGCCCGCGCAGCACCGTGATCTCCCTGGTCAGGGTGCGGTCACTGGTGGGTCGGGGGTGCTCCGGCGGGCGGCGCAGGACGACGGGGCGACCGTCGAGCTCGATCTTCAGCACCACGTTCTGGGTGCCGCCCGCGAGCGGGACGACCTCGCCGATCTCCTTGCCGATCCCCTCCGCCCGCACCCAGCGGGCCAGGGCGTCCAGGTCCACGACACTCATCCGCGCTCCGCCCGGAGCTTGCGGGTCTCGTTCGACGACCGCGCGCCGAGCAGGCCCGCCGCCGAGTCCACGAGCTGGCTCACGAACAGCCGGTGGTCGCGCCTGCCGGGGGCACGGGCCCGCTGGGCCAGCTCGACGTCGACGAACCGGATCACGTGGAAGCGCCGGTGCAGCACGACGGCGTCCGGGTCGAGCAGTGGCTCCAGCAGCAGGCGCCAGCGCCGCATGCTGCCGCCGTCGCGGTCGTAGCCCAGCGGCTCGGTCACCGGTTCCGG
>NZ_JACBXB010000241.1 GCF_013870575.1 Pseudonocardia pini | reverse complement strand
CGTCCTCGGCCAGCCGCAGCATCGAGCGCATGCGCTCGCTCATGCCCTGCACGCTGTCCGGCGGTCCCGCGAGCCTGCGCACCTGCTGGCGCATGGTCTCGACCTGACCACGGGCGTGGTCGAGCTCTCGGGCCAGCCGGGAGACCTGGTCGACGGCGGCGTCGCGGTCCGCCGCGAGCAGTCGGACGTCCGCGTCGATCCGGTGCAGGTGGCTGTTGACCTGCTCCTGGTCGAAGCCACGCCGCACCACGCGGAATCCGGCGGAGGGCTGGAAACCGGCGTCGTTCGGGGAGTTCTCCGGTTCACCGACCATGCTCGTCACCGTACCGGGCGACGGCGCTCGCGGAGCGTCACACGCGATGCGCCGTAAGCGCCGTCACCCGACCGGGCCGATCCGAACGGTCAGACGCCCCGGAACCGGTTGATCGCCGCGAGGTGCTTCGCGCGCTTCTCCGGGTTCGTCACGCCGAGGCCCTCCTCGGGGGCCAGCGCGAGCACGCCGACCTTGCCCTGGTGGGAGTTCTGGTGGACGTCGAACGCGGCCTGGCCGGTGTCCGCCAGCGGGTAGACCTTGGACAGCGTGGGGTGCACGAGGCCCTTGTCGATCAGCTTGTTCGCCTCCCACGCCTCGCGGTAGTTCGCGAAGTGCGAGCCCACGATGCGCTTGAGGTTCATCCACAGGTACCGGTTGTCGTACTCGTGCATGTACCCGGAGGTCGACGCGCAGGTCACGATCGTGCCGCCCTTGCGCGCCACGTAGACCGAGGCGCCGAAGGTCTCGCGGCCCGGGTGCTCGAACACGATGTCGGGGTCGTCCCCGCCGGTCAGCTCGCGGATCTTGGCCCCGAAGCGCTTCCACTCCTTGGGGTCCTGGGTCTGCGGGTCCTTCCAGAACCGGTAGCCCTCGGCGTTGCGGTCGATCACGTGCTCGGCGCCCATGGCCCGGCAGATCTCCGCCTTCTCCGGCGAGGAGACGACGCAGATCGGCGTGGCGCCGCCGTTGAGCGCGAACTGGGTCGCGTACGAGCCGAGCCCGCCGCTCGCGCCCCAGATCAGCACGGTGTCGCCCTGCTTCATGTCGGCGCCGTTGCGGGACACCAGCTGCCGGTAGGCGGTGGAGTTGACCAGCCCGGGGGAGGCGGCCTCCTCCCACGTCAGGTGGGCGGGCTTGGGCATCAGCTGGTTGGACTTGACCAGCGCGAGCTGCGCGAGGCCGCCGAAGTTGGTCTCGAAGCCCCAGATCCGCTGCTGCGGGTCCATCATCGTGTCGCTGTGCCCGTCCGGGCTCTCCAGCTCGACGGACAGGCAGTGCGCGACGACCCGGTCCCCGGGCTTCCACGCGTTGACCCCCGCACCGGTGCGCACGACGACGCCGGCCAGGTCGGACCCCACGATGTGGTACGGCAGGTCGTGCCGCTTGGCCAGCTCGGACTCGCGGCCGTAGCGCTTGAGGAAGCCGAAGGTGGACACCGGCTCGAAGATCGAGGTCCACACGGTGTTGTAGTTGATCGCGCTGGCCATCACGGCCACCAGCGCCTCGCCCGGGCCGAGCTCCGGCGTGGGCACCTCGTCCAGGTGGAGGCTCTTGCGCGGGTCCTTGTCGCGGGTCGCGATGCCGTCGAACATCCCGGCCTCGTCCTCGTGGACGGTCATGGCCTGGTAGTGGTCCGGCACCGCCAGCTCGCCGACGGCGTCGAACTTCTCGGCGAGGATGGCGTCGAGGATCTCCTGCACGGCTGGGCCTCCGGTGGCGTCTGTCGCGGGTCGTGCTTGGCATACTGATCAGTTACTGCGCAGTATGGTACCCGCAGCATTCTGCTGATGCTCGGTCATGATGGACCGGATCGTGACGCACGCCACCGACTGGATCAATGAAGCAGCCCCTCCGACCGGGGCGAAACCGCCTGATCGGAGGGGCTGCGAGGCTGCTCGTTCAGTGGGAGGCGGCGGGCTCCACGAGCTCGACGAGCACCCCGCCCGCGTCCTTCGGGTGCACGAAGTTGATCCGGGAGTCCGCCGTGCCGCGCCGGGGCTCGGGGTAGAGCAGGCGCAGGCCCTTGGCCTTGAGCGCCTCCATGGCCGCCTCGATGTCCGTCACCCGGTAGGCGAGCTGCTGCAGGCCCGGGCCGTTGCGGTCCAGGAACTTCGCGATCGTGGAGTCCGGTCGCAGCGGGGCCAGCAGCTGGATGCGGGTCGACGTGGCCGGGTCCGCCCCGGGCGCGGCGAGCATGGCCTCGCGCACCCCCTGCTCCTCGTTGACCTCCTCGTGTGTGTTGACCAGGCCGAACACGTCGCCGTACCAGGCGATGGCCTCGTCGAGGTCCGCGACCGCGATGCCCACGTGGTCGATCTGCGTGAGCAGGGATCCGAGCGCACCGTGGGTCGATTCCGTCTGTGCCGTCATGCGCAGCAGAATCGCATCCCGCGGGCCCGGTCGGGGTCTGTGTGGCTGCTCACCCCCTCCGTTCGGGCCGTCTGCGCGAGGGTGGCCGGCGGGTATCGTCCCAAGTCAATCCCGGTTCCGAAGCAGTTGCTGGAGGTCGTCGTGACCGAGTCCGTCATCGTCGCTGGAGCGCGTACCCCGGTGGGTCGCCTGCTCGGCTCGCTCAAGGGCTTCACCGGCGCCCAGCTGGGAGGCGTCGCGATCAAGGGCGCCCTCGAGAAGGCGGGCGTCGCGCCGGAGCAGGTCGAGTACGTGATCATGGGCCAGGTGCTCACGGCGGGTGCGGGCCAGATCCCCGCGCGCCAGGCCGCGGTCGCCGCGGGCATCCCGATGGACGTGCCCGCACTCAGCATCAACAAGGTGTGTCTGTCCGGCGTCGACGCCATCGCCCTGGCCGACCAGCTGATCCGCGCCGGCGAGTTCGACGTCGTCGTCGCGGGTGGGCAGGAGTCCATGACCCAGGCGCCGCACCTGCTGGCGAAGTCCCGCGAGGGCACCAAGTTCGGCGACACCACGCTCGTGGACAGCATGTCCTACGACGGTCTGTTCTGCGCCTTCGACCAGGTCGCGATGGGTGCCTCGACGGAGAAGTACAACAACCGCTACGAGCTCTCCCGCGCCGACCAGGACGAGTTCGCCGCCCGCTCGCACCAGCGAGCGGCCGCGGCGCAGAAGAACGGCGTGTTCGACGAGGAGATCGTCCCCGTCGAGATCCCGCAGCGGAAGGGCGACCCGGTCGTCTTCACCACCGACGAGGGCGTCCGCGCGGACACCACCGCCGAGAGCCTCGGCAAGCTCCGCCCGGCGTTCGCCGCGGACGGCACCATCACCGCGGGCTCGTCGTCGCAGATCTCCGACGGCGCCGCCGCCGTCGTCGTGATGAGCAAGGCGAAGGCCGAGGAGCTCGGCCTGAGCTGGCTCGCCGAGATCGGCGCGCACGGCGTCGTGGCCGGGCCGGACGCGAGCCTGCAGGAGCAGCCCGCCAACGCGATCGCCAAGGCCTGCGCCAAGCAGGGCATCGACCCGTCGGACCTCGACCTGGTCGAGATCAACGAGGCGTTCGCCGCCGTCGGCGTGGTGTCCGCGCGCAAGCTGGGCCTCTCCGAGGACAAGGTCAACGTCAACGGCGGCGCCATCGCCATCGGCCACCCGATCGGCATGTCGGGCGCCCGGATCGCGCTGCACCTGGCCCTCGAGCTCAAGCGCCGCGGCGGCGGTGTCGGTGCGGCCGCGCTCTGCGGTGGCGGCGGGCAGGGCGACGCGCTGATCCTGAAGGTGTGAAGGACCCCCGCGAGCTCGTCGACCGCGCGCTGGCCGGACAGCAGCGTGCGGTCGCCCAGCTGATCTCCCGCGTCGAGAGCGGGGCCGCGGACCTGCCGGAGATCGCCGCGCTGCTCGCCCCGCACACCGGGCGCGCGCAGGTGGTCGGGCTGACCGGCTCACCGGGCGTCGGCAAGTCCACGACCACGTCCGCGCTGGTCGGGGCGCTGCGGGCCGCGGGGAAACGGGTCGGCGTGCTCGCCGTGGACCCCTCCTCGCCCTTCTCCGGCGGGGCGCTGCTGGGCGACCGCGTCCGGATGGGCGACCACGCGCTCGACGACGGCGTGTTCATCCGCTCCATGGCCACCCGCGGTCACCTCGGCGGGCTTGCCTGGGCCACCCCACAGGCGCTGCGCGTGCTCGACGCCGCGGGGTGCGACGTCGTGCTCGTCGAGACCGTCGGCGTCGGCCAGTCGGAGATCGACGTCGTCTCCCTGGCGGACACCACGGTCGTGCTGCTCGCGCCCGGGATGGGCGACGGGGTGCAGGCCGCGAAGGCCGGGATCCTCGAGATCGCGGACGTGTTCGTGGTCAACAAGGCGGACCGGGACGGCGCCGCGCAGACCGTCCGCGACCTCCGGTACATGATGTCGCTGGGGGAGCGCCGGGACGCGTGGGCGCCGCCGGTGTGCAAGACGGTCGCGGCGCGCGGCGAGGGCATCGAGGACGTCGTCGCGGCGATCGACGGGCACCGCGCCTGGCTGGCGTCCTCCGGCGAGGGTGCGGCGCGGCGGCGCAGGCGCGCGGAGGGCGAGATCGAGGCGATCGCACTGGAGAAGGTCCGCGTCCGGCTGGACAAGGGCGCGGTGGCCGAGTTCGCGGACCGCGTCGTCGCAGGCGAACTGGACCCCTACGCTGCCGCCGACCAGGCCCTCAACACCCTGTGAGCGAACGGCACTCTCGCTCATACCTACTGAGCGAGAGTGCCGCTCGTGCAGGCGTCAGTGGAAGTCTCCCGAGGCGGACCGGATGCGGCCGAGCAGGTCGAAGAGCACGGTCTTGTCGCCCTCGTCCAGGCCCACCAGGCCGAAGTCGACCTCGGTGACGGACTTCGTGGCCCCCTCCAGGCGGGCGACCCCGTCCGGGGTGATCTCGACCAGGGTGGCGCGGCGGTCCGTGGGGTGCGGGGTGCGGCGGACGAGCCCGTCCGCCTGCAGCCGGTCCACGATGTTCGTGACGCTGGTGGGGTGCAGCTGCAGCCGCTCGCCCATCACCCGCATGGGCAGCTTCCGGGCGCGCGCGAAGGACAGCAGCACCAGTGCCTCGTAGCGGGCGAACGTGAGGTTGTGCGGCTTGAGCGCACCGTCCACGGCGGACAGCAGGATCTGCTGCACCCGCATCACGCTCGTGACCGCGCGCATCGTCGACGACGGCCCGATCCGCTCCGCCCACAGCTCGGCCGCCCGGTCTATCGGGTCGAAGGGGAGCGGGCCCTGCTGTGCCATGGGCAGGGACGCTAGCAGGGCGGACATCGGCCGCCGCAGATCATGGGGGCCTTCTAGGGTGGGGACATGCTCTTCGCGTTCAGCATCGCCCCGTCGGGAAGCGCGGCCGGGGACGGGAGCGTCGGCGAGGCCGTCGCCGAGGCCGTCCGGGTGGTCCGTGAGTCCGGTCTCCCCAACGAGACCACGTCCATGTTCACCACGATCGAGTCCGAGACGTGGGACGAGGGGATGGCCGTGGTGAAGAAGGCCGTCGAGGCGGTGCAGGCGCACTCGCCGCGGGTGAGCCTGGTGCTCAAGGCGGACATCCGGCCCGGCTGGACCGGCCAGCTCACGGCGAAGGTCGACCGGATCGAGCGGGCCCTCGGTGACTAGCGTCGTCCTGCTGCACGGCGCCTGGCACCGCGGCTCGTGCTGGGCGCCGCTGCAGGAGGTGCTCGACGCCCCGTCGGTCGCCCCCGACCTGCCGGCGGGTCCGGTCGGGGCGGCGGGGTACGCGGACTCGGTCGAGGTGCCGGAGGGCGACCTGGTGATCGTCGGGCACTCGCTCGGCGGGCTGACGGCGCCGGTGCTGGCCGCGCGGGTCGCGGACCGGGTCCGGGCGCTGGTCCTGCTCGCGGCCATGGTGCCGCAGCCGGGTTCCTCGCACCTCGACCTCATGCGTGCCGACCCGACGATCAGTGGGCGTGGTCCGGTCGGGCCGCAGCGGGGGCCGGAGGAGACCACGGTCTGGACGCCGGAGGCCGCCCGGGCGGCCCTCTACGGCGGGATCGCCGAGGAGCTGGGGGACAGCGCGCCCGTCGAGGCGGCGATCGCCGACCTGCGACCCCAGTCGACGGTCGTGACGAAGGAGGTCACCCCGCTGGAGGAGTGGCCCGCGGTCCGCACGATCTCGGTCGTCTGCGCCGACGACCGGATGGCGACCCCCGAGACGTCCCGCCGGATCGCCCGCGAGCGCGGGTTCGAGCTGCGGGAGCTGCCCGGCGGGCACTTCCCGATGCTCACCCGCCCCCGTGAGCTGGCCGCCCTGCTGATGGCGACGGTCTGACAGACGCCGACGGCCCGCGGGATCGCCGCGGGCCGTCGAGGTGTTCCTCCAGGTCAGGCGATGTTCAGGGTGAAGAAGAACACGCCGACCAGGATCGCGACGAAGCCGAGGGCCATCGCGATCTTGGCGAGCTTCGCGGTCTCCGGGTTGCGGACCGCGAGGGCACCGAGGACGAGTGCGGCGACACCGCCGATCCAGCCCGCGATCGAGATCGGGCTGGCCACCAGCGCGATGATGCCGACGATCAGGGCCACCTTGCCGAGCGCCGGGCTCTGCTGCCGGGCGGTCTTCTTGCGCGCGTCGGCGAGCAGGCGGTCGGCGGTCTCGGTGGTGTTCTCGCTCATGCGGGTCCTCCGGTCAAGGGGCGGGTCTCGGGGGATCGACCCGTCCGACATCTACGCAGAGTGACCTTGCGGCCACTTCATCCTGTCCAACGAGCGCGTCGCCGCCGTGGTGCTCCGCCGGTCCGGTGATCACGATCGCCACCGACGGGGACACCGGGTGCCCGGCCGCCACCGGAACGGCCCAATGCGGAGCCTGGTCCGGGGGCTCCGGGCCGCCTACGGTCGACCGGGCGGCGCCCTCCGCGCCGCGGAGAGGGGCCGGGCATGACCACGGACGAGCGTGTGACCAGCGTCGACGGCGAGCACCGGGCACGCACGATGTGGCGGGCACTGGAGCCGTTGCACGCGGTGACGTACTTCGCGTCGGAGCCGCGGGCCGCGGGGGAGAAGCTCGGGCTGCGCGGCTTCTTCCGCGGCTACTTCGGCCAGCGCGCCGCCCCGCTCGGCGCGGTCCCCGCCGAGGTGGTGACGGCGCTGTTCTACAACTTCGCCCCCGACTTCGTCGCGCGGTCCGTGCCCGCGATCTGGGGCACGGCCTCCCCCGAGCGGCTGCTC
>NZ_JACBXB010000240.1 GCF_013870575.1 Pseudonocardia pini | reverse complement strand
GGCGCGCGCGGTGCGCTCGGTCAGCTGTCCGACCAGCTCGTCGCTGCTCGTCACGAGGGACACGGTGGGTTCTCCTTCTCAGGATGGGGCCCGCTCAGCGGACCATGGTCATGCCCCCGCCGACGGGCCGCCGCAGGCCGGCGTCGTGCGCAGCGAGCCGGTCGGCGCTCATCGTCGAACGCGTGGTGGGGCACATCGGGGTCGCGAGGGCGTTCACGGTGAGCCCGAGCCCATCACTCGTCCCCGCTCAGGCCGACACCGCGGAGGTCGCCGAAGGCGGTGTAGTAGGAGGCGCCCATCGTGTCGGCGCCGCGCACCCGGTCGTGGGCGGTCCACATCGCCGGGGTGGAGCACAGGAACACGTCGAGCGCGCCCACCGCACCCACCGTCGAGGCCTCCCGGACCGCGCCGAGCCGGGCGGCCTCGTCGAGGCCCGGGTCGAAGGCGCGGACGACGGACTCGGCGAACCCCGCGGGCGTCGGGCCCGGGTAGCGGTTCGGGTTGAGGTAGGAGGCCTGCAGGGTCATCGCGTCCGTCGGCCGCGTGGTGCGGACGTTGACGAACCCGTCGTACCCGCCGCCGGTCCAGCTCGCGAAGATCTGCGCGGACGCCTGCTGCTCCAGCACCGCGCGGATGCCGACCTCGGCGAACTGCGCCTGCACCGCGGCGCCGATCCGCTCGTAGAGCGAGAGCCCCGCGGGCACGAGCAGCCGCAGCTCGGTGCCCTCCGGCACACCCGCCTCGGCCAGCAGCGCCCGGGCCCGCGCAGGATCGTGGCCGTACGCGACCGGCGGCGGCTCCAGGTGGCCCGGGTAGACCGCGACGAGCGGCTGCGACGCGGGCGCGCACCGCCCGTCGAGCAGGAACGCGTCGATCGACGCGCGGTCGACCGCGAAGTTCAGCGCCTGGCGGACGCGAGGGTCGGACAGGTGCGGGCGGGCGGTGTTGAGGAAGACCGTGTACGTGCTCGCGGGCGGGTACGAGTGGGTGGTGAACCCGGACCCGAGCGCGTCGACCTCGTCGAACTGCCCGGCCGTGGTCATCATCAGGTCGAACTCGTCGGAGCGCAGGCCGTTCATCCGCGTGGAGTCGTTGGCCACACCGACGATCTCCAGGTGGGCCACCTGCTGGGCCGCGGGGTCCCAGTAGCCCTCGCGGCGGTGCAGCACGATCCGGTCGTCGGCGACGAGGCTGCCGAGGGTGTACGGACCGGACCCGGCGGGCACGCGGTCCAGGTCGGGTCGTTCCCTCGCGGCCGGGTCGATCACCGACCACTCGACGCCGGCCAGCGCGTAGGGCAGGTCGGCGGCGGGGCGGGTGGTGCGGACCCGCACCGTGGCCGGGTCGACGACCTCCACACCCTCGATCATCGACAGGCCGGCCCTGGCGGTGGACCCGGGCACCGTCAGCGCGCGGTCGAGGCTGGCCGCGACGGCTGCGGCGTCCACCGGAGCCCCGCTCGCGAAGGTGGCGTCGGCGCGGAGGGTGAAGTCGGCGCTGCGCCCGTCCGGGGCGAAGGTCCAGGCCGTGGCCAGCATCGGCTGCACCTGCAGGTCCGGCCCAATCTGTGTGAGGCGGTCGTACAGCGGGCCGAGGTAGGTGATCGCCGCCGCGGGGGACGAGACCGTGTGCGGGTCCACCGTGGTCGGCGCGTAGTTCAGCGCGACCCGCAGGGTCGGGTCCGCGGCGGGCGGGGCCGGACTCCCGCAGGCGCACAGGACGACGAGGAGGGCGGCGAGCGTCGCAGATCGCCAAGGCTTGGTCACAGGTTCCGACCGTACAGAACGTCGTTCTTGTCGTCCAGAGTGTCGTACCGTACGGTCGGGGCGCACGTAGCGCCGTCTGCGGGACCCGTACGACGTCCGCAACCAGAAGTCCCGCGCGATCCTCGAGCCGCTGCAGGACGAGGTCGGCAAGCAGGAGCTGTGGGCCTGCCACTGGAGGCGGCCCGCGCGCTCCGCGGACGTCATCGCCGACGACACGCTGAAGGGTTCGGTCAACGCATGAGCATCGCCGATCTGTTCGACCTCACCGGCAAGACCGCGCTGGTCACCGGCGGCAGCCGCGGCCTGGGGCGCCGGATGGTCCTGGCGTTATGCCGCTCGGTGAGCTGTTCTGGCTCGACGACCTCGCCGCGGCCTGTGTGGCGGACGGGCGCTGGACCTTCCAGTTCACCTCCGCGCCACTGAACGTCCCGGGCGGGGTGGGGTCGCCGCCCAACGCGCCGGCGATCCGCCGAGCCCTACGACCCGAGGTCCTCGCCGATGATCGGCGTGCCGTCCGGTGTGAGGTCGGTGTCCTCGAGGATCCCGCGCAGGTGCGCGACCGACCAGCGGCGGTCGAACAGGGTCGGGTCGCCGGCGTCGTCGGCGCGGAGCTGCTCGATGAGGCGGACGTAGCCGTCGAGGTCGAGCGTGCGCAGCAGGTCGAGCAGCTGGGCGGCCTCGCCGGAGGCGGGCGCGACGGGGGCGACCAGCCGGTCGTAGACCTCCACCACCTGCGACACCATCGTGAGGTGGCGCTGCCCGGGGTCGACCGAGGGGAAGTTGGTGGCCGCGAAGTCCTCGGTGAACACGATCGGCTCGACGGCCAGCGCCTGGGCCCCGTAGATCTGGGCGAGCAGGATCAGCAGCTCGACGTCGAACGTCTCGTTGAACGACGTCATCCGCCCCAGCACCGGGCCCAGGGCGTCGGCCGCGAACGCCTTGAACCCGGCCTGGGTGTCCAGCACGTGCGCCAGGTCCGGCACCAGCACGGCCCGCACGAAGTGCCGGAACAGCACGATCAGCTTGTCCGGCTTGTCGCCGGTGCTGTGCGGCTCGACCGAGGGACCGTCGGCCTTGACCAGCACCGCACCGTCCATGCCGTAGCGCTGCCCGAGGGCGGCGACCACACCGTCGCCCTCGACGATCGGGGCGGCGAGCGAGCCCAGCAGGGCGAGGTTCGCCGAGAGGTCGGCGTCGGTGTAGCAGACGACGTGCCGTGCCTCCGTCCCCGCTCGGACGGCGGTCGCGAGCCCGGCGAGGATCGAGCCGCCCTTGCGGGACTGGTCCGGCGAGGTCAGGGCATCGAAGGCGGGGCCGATCGACGGGCCGTGGGCGATGACGTCGGCGAGGCGGATGACCGCGACGGCCCGGTGGCCCTCGGTGGGATAGCCCTCGGCGACCGCGGTCCCGGCCATCATCTCCGAGCTCGACGGCTGGTCGGGGCACCCGTCGTCGACGGCGAGGATGCTCCACGTGACCCCCGGCAGCCCCGCGGTGAGCCAGTCGAGCTGCTGGACCTTGACCCGGACGAAGTCCTCGCCGTGCGGGTGCTCCGCACGGGTGGCCATGCGGCCGGTCTCGCCGTACATCGCCCACACGACCGTGAGGTGGACCGGGCCGGTGAGCGCGGCGAGCCTGCGGCGCGAGTCCGCGACGGCCCGGGCCTCCGCGGCGACGGCCACCGGCACGGAGGTCTCGTCGTCGTCGAGGAGCGCGGCCGCGAACTCGAGCACCGCCTCGTTCTGTCCGGGATCGGTGAGGTCGCGCGTGGGCTCCATGTGGGGTGAACCTAGCCGTGGCTCCGTGCTCGACGGCGCCGGGTCGGGTGACCCACGAGGCTCCTGGCACGGCGGTCGGGCCGTGATCGGAGCGGGCCGTCCGAGGTGGTCCGCTCGAAAGCCCCGGTCGACTAGCCTCGGCTGTGGACGGCCCGGGAGCGGGACGGCGCGGCCGGATCCGAGGACACGCCAGGGCCGGGAGGGCGATGCGGGTGGCGACGGCCCTGCGCAGGTTCGCGGTGGAACGGGAGGGTGCGCGGACGCCGGTCTGTCACCGCCCCGGGGAGGGTCGCCGCTGGGTCCTGTTCCTCCACGGCGCCTGCGCCGACCACCACACGTTCGACGCCCAGCTCCCCGCCTTCGATACCGGCGACGACCTGCTGCTCCCCGACCTGCGCGGACAGGGCCGGTCGGTCCTCGCCGCGGGCGTCACCGCCGACTTCGAGGGGATCGTCGGCGACCTGCTCGCCCTGCTCGACGACCAGGGCGTCGGGTCGGTCACGGTGGTCGGCCACTCCTTCGGCTCGCACCTGGCGCAGGAGCTCGCCTGGCGGCACCCCGAGCGGGTCGAGCGCCTCGTGCTGATCGGGTGCTACGACCAGCACGCGCCGCGCACGGCCGCCGAGCGCGCCCGCGTCGCGCTGACGAGTGCGGTAGGGGTCGGTGCACGAGCGGATCGCCGCGCGGAGTGCGGGGTCCCGGGTCGTCGTCGTGCCCGGGACCGGGCACCTCTGTCACCAGGAGGACCCCACCGCCACGAACGCGGTGATCGTCGAGTTCCTCCGCCCCTGACGCGCCCGGCCCGCCTGTCGGATCCGTCCACGACACCCACCCGGACACCGAGTCGGCCACCCCTCCACCGGGCCTGCCGGAGACGAACGCCACCTCGCTCCGCGCGCGCCGCGACGCGCCTGCGTTCTCGTGGCGGTATGGTGGTTGCGAGATCTGACCCCGCTGGGTGCTACTCGTCCGGCACGGTCCTTCACTTCCGGGCACCGTGACCGTCGACCCTGTTCGGCCCGGCGGCCGCGATCTCCCGAGGATCGACGGGTATCGGGTCGCGTCTCGGAGGGGCCGTTCCGGCTCCTCCCCGCGACGCCCGTCACCCGAGCACAGCACTGTGCTCGGCACGGCCGCCACGGCCCTGCCGGGTGTTCCGGAGGAGGAGTTCTTGGCTCGACGAGGCCAGCCCCAGACCAGGGCTCGCCGCGGCGCCCCGCGGGATCGACGACGCGGCCGCGACGGCGGCGGCGAGGGTGCCGGGGACGTCCTGTCCGTCCTGGCGCGCTCGGTCCGCGAGGTCGAGTCCGCCCTGCGGAGCGGCCGGGTGACCCCGGCGACGCGCACGAAGTTCCAGGCCGTGGCCCTGCTGCTGCGCGAGGAGCGGACCCGGGTCAAGGCCGCGGAGAACAGCACCGAGCGGCAGCGGACCGAGCAGCTCAAGCGGCTCGACGAGATCGCGAAGACCCTCGCCATGACCGCCGTCCGGGACCAGGGGCTGCTGGCCCTGCTGTCCGAGGACGCCGTCGTGTCCGACGAGGCCCGGTCGCTCACCAGGCAGGTGCTCCGCAAGGCGGGCATCGAGACCGAGGTCGAGGAGGAGGCCCCGCCGGTCGAGGTCCCCGCCGCGCCCGCCAAGCCGCGGGTGGTGCCGCAGTCGGTCGTCTCGCGGCAGCTGGCCAACCCCTTCCTCGCCCCCGACTTCTCGGCCGCCCGGCCGAACACGCCGCGGCCCACACCCCTGGCGGGCTGGGAGCTCCTCGGCCCGCTGCTGCGCTCCTTCGAGCGCGCGGGCGGCGGGGCGTCGGCCTGCATGGACCTGCCCTTCCCGTCGTCGCGCCGCGTCCCGGCGGGGCTGGAGCTCATGCCGCACCAGGCGCGCCTGGTCGCCGCGGCCGAGCAGGGCCACCGGACCTTCCTCCTCGCGGACGAGCCGGGGCTGGGCAAGACGGCCCAGGCCCTCATCGCGGCCGAGGCGGCGAACGCCTACCCGCTGCTCGTCGTGGTGCCCAACGTCGTCAAGACGAACTGGCTGCGCGAGGCCGGCCTCTGGTCGCCGCGCCGCCCCGCCACCGTGATCCAGGGCAACGGGGACTCGATCGACGGCTTCGCGGACATCGTCGTCGTGAACTACGAGGTGCTGGACCGGCACGTGGGCTGGCTCGGCGACTTCGGCTTCCGCGGCATGGTCGTCGACGAGGCGCACTTCATCAAGAACAAGTCGTCGCAGCGCTCGCAGCACGTGCTCGAGCTGTCGGACCGCATCCGGTCCTTCACCGCGCGCCCGCTGCTGATGGCGCTGACCGGCACCCCGCTGATCAACGACATCGAGGACTTCCTCGCGATCTGGCAGTTCCTCGGCTGGATCGACGAGACCAAGCCGCGCGGCGACCTCATGGACGCCCTCACCGTGACCGGGCTCAACCCCGCCGACCCGGGCTTCTACGCGGCCGCCCGGCAGAGTGTGGTGAACCAGGGCATCGTCCGCCGCCGGAAGGTGGACGTGGCCGCGGACATCCCCGCGCGGCGCATCGCCGACCTGCCCGTGGAGCTGGACGGGGCCGCGGGCCGCTCGATCCGCGCGGCCGAGCGGGACCTCGCCCGTCGCATGGTGGCGCGCTACGAGGACGCGCTGGTCACCCGCGGGTCCGGGCCCGTCGAGGGCATCGACCACGATCTCGTGCGCCGGGTGGCGCGGTGGGAGCAGAAGGACGCGACCGCCGCGTCGAACGGCGACAACGTCTTCAGCATGATGCGCCGCATCGGCCAGGCGAAGGCCGGCCTCGCCGCCGACTACGCCGCCCAGCTCGCACGCAGCGCGGGCAAGGTCGTGTTCTTCGCCAAGCACGTCGACGTGATGGACGCGGCCGAGGAGCTGTTCGCCAGGCAGGGCGTCCGGTTCTCCTCGATCCGCGGCGACCAGACACCCACCGTGCGGCAGAAGAACATCGACGCGTTCGTCGCCGACCCGGAGGTCGCCGTCGCGGTCTGCTCGCTGACGGCGGCGGGCGTGGGCCTCAACCTGCAGGTCGCCTCCAACATCGTGTTGGCCGAACTGTCCTGGACGGCGGCGGAGCAGACGCAGGCCATCGACCGCAGCCACCGCATCGGCCAGACGGAGCCGGTCACCGCGTGGCGCATCATCGCCGCGCAGACGATCGACGCCCGGATCGCGGGGCTGATCGACAGCAAGGCGGGCCTCGCCGCCCAGGCGCTCGACGGCTCCGAGGAGGAGGTCGGGTCCTCGGCCGACGTGCAGCACGCGGCGTTGGTCGCGCTGCTGACGGACGCCTTGTCGGAGGCCCTGCCTGCCTAGCAGGCCTCGTAGGTGTGGCCCGCCTTGCGGAGGCGTTCGACGAGCGGGAGCCCCATCGCCGTCGCGGGGGTGAGGGAGCCCGCACGGTCGGGGAGGTCGGCGTCGAGGGCGAGGCAGAGGGCGCTCTCGCCGAGCATCACCGCGGTGGCGGCGTAGCCGGGGTCGCCCGAGCCCGCCACCGTGGCGGTGACCGACCTGCCGTCGACCGTGGTGCCGGTGAGGACGTGCCGGAAGAAGCCCCGGGCGCGGGTCCGCTCGCTGGGACCGGTGCCGGGCTTCGGGAGCACCCGCTCGAGCAGGG
>NZ_JACBXB010000023.1 GCF_013870575.1 Pseudonocardia pini | reverse complement strand
GCTGCGGCATCTCTCCTACGGTGGCGGCCGGATGCCCGCACCGGTGGTCGCGCGGGCTCTGGAGCTGCTCCCACACGTCGACCTCGTCAACGCCTACGGCCTCACGGAGACCAGCTCGACGATCGCCGTCCTCGGTCCGCAGGACCATCGTGACGCGCTGAGCTCGGCGGATGCGGCCGTCCGGGCGCGGTTGGGCTCCGTGGGGCGACCGCTGCCGACCGTGGAGATCGAGATCCGGGACGAGGCGGGCGAGGTGCTGCCCCCCGGGCAACCGGGCGAGATCATGGTTCGCGGCGAGCAGGTGTCCGGGGAGTACCTGTCGCACAGCGCGATCGACGCGGACGGCTGGTTCCCGACCCGCGACCGCGGCTTCCTCGACGCGGCGGGCTTCCTCTTCCTCGACGGCCGGGCCGACGACGTGATCGTCCGCGGCGGGGAGAACCTGTCCCCGGGTGAGATCGAGGACGTCCTGCTCGCCCACCCGGCGGTGGCCGAGGTGATCGTGCTGGGCATGCCGGACGTCGAGTGGGGCGAGGTGCCGGTCGCGGCGGTCGTGCCCGCCTGGTCCGTCGCCGACGAGGATGCGTTCGCGGAGGAGCTGCGCGGCCACGTGCGGGAGCGGCTCCGCTCGGCCAAGACCCCGACCCGTATCCACCTCAGGGACACCCTGCCGCACACCGACACCGGCAAACCGCTCCGACGGGTCCTCCGCCAAGAGCTCGGCGCCCTGAGCCCGGCCTGAGCACCGGGATGGCGACCGGCGACCTGTGACGGTCGGGCCTGCGGAGACGGGCAGAACCCGTGGGCCGGCGCGTCCTCGGTGGGCGGTCTCGGGCCCGAGGACCGCGGAGCCGTGTCCCGACGCCGCACCGGAGGCTGCCCGACGATCGCGACGATCGCGTCCCCGACCCCTATCCCCGCCGGACGCAGAAACCGCGCTCCCGCATTCCCTTGCTGGTCGCCGGTCCCGCTGCCCTCGCCGCGGCCGTCGTGCTCCTCGCCCCGGGTTGGGTGGCGCCCTTCCCCCCGGTGCAGGCGACTTCGCGGGCATCGTCGTGCCACCCGATGGAGCGCACCTGATGGGGACCGACCAACTGGGCCGCGGGCGCGCCAGTACCCCCACGAGCTGTCCGGCGCAGAGCCGGAGGACGCTGCACAGGCCCTGATCGACTCGGCCCTCGCCGCGGGGGGACTCGACAGCGTCGCCGTCGCAGTCGCCGACGTGGGAAGCCGGCATGGCGACGTCGGTCCACGTCTACGACGTCTGTGAGTTCTAGAACCAGCCGTTCGTCTCCAGGTGTCTGCGTAGGGGCTCCGACAGGTGCCGGCGACTGTCGAGAGGTCGCGGTGCCGGGCATGAAGGTCGTTCCTGCGCAGGGGCTCGTGGTGAGCCACACGGTTTCGTGGATCGTGGAGCCTGCGGACGGGCTCGTCCGTGCGCCACGGCTCCGCCCGCTCCCGACCCAGCGCGGGCCCCGGGTACCGAGCTCGGCGTGCCCGCGCCGTGGAAGCCCCTGTCGCAGAACAGCTCGGCCGCGGTCGTCACCGTCCGCCCGCCGGACGCCGGCAGAGGACACGAACCGCCGTTCCGCCGTGACCCGCGTCAGCGGCCGTCGTCGGGCGAGGGCGCGGAACGGCCGTTCGCCGAGACGGCGGCGATCCTCGCTACCCCGCGGACGACGTCCGCGGAGCCGACCGAGGCGCGCAGCTCGAGCTCCGCGACCGGGGTGCCGTCGAGGTCCGCCCAGCCGGTGACCGCACCGGTGAGGCGCAGGAGCGCACCCAGCCGGACCGGGGCGAGGAAGCGCACCTCGAGCTCACGCAGGTACTCCACCCCACACCAGTCCGTCAGCCAGGACGCCAGCATCCCGGCCTGCATCTGGCCCATGGCGATGACGGTGTCGAAGCCCGCCTTCTCGGCGAACGCCGCGTCGTGGTGCAGCGGGTTGAAGTCCCCGCCCGCCCCGGCGAAGCGGACGATGTCGGTCTGGCTGATCGGACCCAGCTCGCGCTCGGGGATGCTGTCGCCCACGGACACCGCTCGCGCCCGTCGTGAGGTCACCGGCCACGCTCCAGCACGGTCTCCTGCCACTCCACCGCGGTGGCCCCCTCGGCGTCGACGAACGCGGTCTCCAAGGTGAGGCGGCGCATCGGTGGCCGCCCGGAGCGGCCGCCGACCTGCTCGTCGGCCACGAGCCGTCGGGTGCCGCGCAGGCGGTCGCCCACGACGAGCGGACGGTGGTACCGCCACCGCACCCCGCCCACCATCACCCGCTCCAGGGCGAGGCCGAGGTGCGCCACCATCGCCCGTTGGTCCCGGTGGTGGCCGCTGACCACCACGTGTGTGGGCGTGGCGGCCAGGGCGGTGAACCCCGCGGTGGCGGCGGCCTCGGAGTCGGAGTGCACCGGGTCGAGGGCGGCTGTGGCGCGGGCGAACTCGCCCACCTTGCCCTCCTCGACGGTGAACGCGACCTCGTCCACCACGTCCCCCACCACCAGGCTCACCGGTCGGCCGCCCAGGACTCCAGCTGCGCCAGCTCGGGCAGATGCTCCGCGAGGACGGCCTCGTCGTCCAGCGGGGAGCCCGCGGCCTCGGCCGGGTCGCCGCCCAGCCAGACCTCGCCGGTCGTGCCGTCGAGGGTGACCAGGTCACCGGGGGCGATCGTGTGCAGGCCGTCGGAGGTGCGTGCGCCGCCGCCGTCGATGACCAGCGCCTCGACGCCGACGACCGCGGGCAGGCCCCACCCGCGAGCGACCACGGCCGCGTGACTGACCAGGCCGCCGGTGCCGGTGATCACACCGACCGAGACGGCCATGCCGGGCACGTCCTCCGGACTGGTCTCGGGGCGGATGAGCACGATCTCCTCGTCGTCATCCGCGTCCGCCGCCTCCTCGGAGCTGAAGACGGCCTTGCCCGTGACCCGCCCAGGCGAGGCGCCGAGGCCCTCGGCGATCGCGTCCCCGCGCTGCTGGGTGGCGGCGGCGGCGAGCACCGCCTGTCGGGCCGTGGCTCGGATCTCCGCACCCACCCGCTCCACTGCCTGCTCGCGGGTCAGCGGCGAGTCGGGCTCCTCGGCCATCTGCACCGCGGCCCGGACGGCGGCGACCGCGCTGCGCTTGCCCACCCGGGTCTGCAGTACCCAGAGCCTGCCCTGCTCCAGGGTGAACTCGACGTCGCAGATGTCCGCGTAGTGGTGCTCGAGCGTGCCCAGCACGTCGTCGAGCTGGTTCCAGACCGCGGGCAGCTCCGTGCCGAGGGTGTCGATCGTCTGGGTGCGGGCGGTGCCGGAGACGACGTCCTCGCCCTGCGCACAGGGGAGGTAGTCGCCGTAGCGGCGCGCCTCGCCGGTCGCGGGGTCGCGGGTGAAGACCACCCCGGTACCCGACTCACCGCCGCGGTTGCCGAACACCATCGCCTGGACGTTCACGGCGGTGGCGAGCGTGCCCGTCAGCTTCTCGCGCTGAGCATAGGCACGTGCCCGCTCGCTGCCGCACGAGCGGAACACCGCTTCGATGGCGGCACGGAGCTGGGCGAACGGGTCCTGGGGGATGTCGACGACGGTGCGGACCCGTGCGATCTCCTCCCGCAGGGCCGTGACGTCGTCCGCGGGAGCCTCCGGGCCCAGCGCCTCGGCGGCCGTCCCGAGCACGGTGGTGGCGTACATGCGGACGAAGCGGCGGTAGCAGTCCCAGGCGAACCGCTCGTCGTCGGAGACCCGGGCCAGACCCTCGACGGTCTCGTCGTTCAGACCCAGGTTCAGCACCGTGTCGAGCATGCCCGGCATCGAGCGGGGTGCCCCACTGCGCACCGCCAGCAGCAGGGGGTCGCCGGGGTCGCCCAGGCGGCGACCCAGGGTGTGGCCGAGCGCGGCGGTGTGGTCCTCGACGAGCGCGTCGAGCTCGCCCGGCCAGCCCTGCTCGAGGTAGCGGCGGCAGGTGTCGACGGTGATGGTGAACCCCGGCGGTACCGGGAGCCGGAGCGCCGTCGTCATCTCGGCCAGTCCGGCGCCCTTGCCGCCGAGGACCTCGGCGAGGGTCCGAGCGGGGACGCCGTGGTCGTGGTCGAACGGGAAGACGCTGGTGCGCGTCCCCGTGCTGACGGGGGTCACAGTGGGGGAGGGCATCGTTGCGAACCTCTGCGGGTCGTCGGGACGGTCGGCGCGGGGGCGGCGCTGGGGGGAGGTGCCGGTCAGGCGCCGGAGGTGACCTGTTCCACCTTGTCGGCGATGTCCTGGCGGAGGAGGTGCTTCTGGATCTTCCCGGTCGCGGTGGTCGGGATGTCCGTGACGATCTCGACACGCTCCGGGGTCTTCTGGATGGCGAGACCGCGGTCCTCCAGATACGCCTTGACCAGGTCCAACGTGGGCGGGTTCGCCGTGTCGGTGGGCACGATGTAGCAGCAGACGCGCTCGCCCAGCCGGAGGTCCGGCATGCCGACCACCGCGTTCGCCCGGATGCCCGGATGCTCGGCCAGCAGGTCCTCGATCTCACGGACGCTGA
Source organism: Pseudonocardia pini (assembly GCF_013870575.1). Lineage (GTDB taxonomy): Bacteria > Actinomycetota > Actinomycetes > Mycobacteriales > Pseudonocardiaceae > Pseudonocardia > Pseudonocardia pini. Next base: position 14,777 of record NZ_JACBXB010000023.1, on the reverse strand, counting down.
TGTTCATGCCGCCGCGGATGACGATGTCCTTGGTCCGTCCGGTGACCCGGACGTAGCCGTCTGCGTCGCTGCGACCCAGGTCGCCGGAGCGGGAGAAACCGGCGGGGGTGTAGAGCTCCGCGGTCTCCTCCGGTCGGCCCAGGTAGGCGAGCATGTGACTCGGCCCCGTGTAGGCGATGTCGCCCTCCTCGCCCACCGGCACCTCGTTCCCGTTGTCGTCGACGACCTGGACGGCGGAGTACGGCAGGGCCGCGCCGTCGGAGGTCAGTGACTTCTCGGGGTCGTCGTCGACGGTGCAGGTGGTGGTGCAGAGGTTCTCGCTGCGCCCGTACAGGCTCAAGATCTTGGCCGCGGGGAACGCGGTCCGGGCGCGCTCCACGACCGAGCGCGGGATCGGGGCCCCGGCGGACACCCAGACCCGCAGGCTGGACGCGTCGTGTTCGGCGGGGTCGAACACGTCGAGAGCCATCTGGATGAAGGTGGTGGCGGTGACGGTCACCGAGCAGCGGTACTCGGCGATCTCGGCCAGGCCTCGGCGCGGCTCCCACTCCGCCATCACGTGGGTGGAGCCGCCGGCCAGCAGCGGGATCAGCACGCCGGTGACCAGGCCCGTCGTGTGGGTGATCGGAGAGGGGCTGAACCCGACGTCCTCCGGGGTGAACGCGAACGCGGTGTTCAGCGCCCGGGCGCCGGAGGCGTAGGTGTTGAAGGTGTGCACGCAGCCCTTGGGCCGGGCTGTGGTGCCCGAGGTGTAGACGATCACGTACGGGTCGTCCGCGGTGACCGGGGAGCCGAGGGTCGCGGCGGCCTCGACGGCGTCGACCTCGCTGAGCAGGTTCGCGAGCGGAACCACGACACCGTCGGCGTCGACCTCGGCCCGCACGGCGGCGATGGTGTGCACCGTCGGCCGGGTCGCGGCCAGGTCGCGGTACATCCCCAGGTGGTCGAAGTTCTTGAAGGTCGACGCCGTGAACACCGCCGACACCTGCGCGTCGTCGAGGACGTGGCCCACCTCGTCACGACGGTAGATCGGCATGATCGGCACCATGATCGCGCCGAGCCGGGCGATCGCCGCGGCCACGACCGCGAACTCGGCCCAGTTCGGCAGCTGGACGGCCACGCGGTCACCCGCCCCGACCCCGCGCTCGCGCAGGCCGATGGCGAGCCGTGCCGAGAGGTCGCGCAACTCGGCGTAGGAGAACGCCGTCGTGCCGTCGGTGATGAAGGTCTTGTCCCCCCAGGTCTCGGCCTGGCGGGCGATCAGCTCCGCGAACGTGTCCGTGCTCCAGCAGCCGGAGTCGTAGTAGCCCTGCACCTCCGTCGCCGAGTAGCGATCGCTGAGGGTGGGAATCTCCATCGATTTCCGTCCTGGTGTTCGGTCCGGCCCGTGCCGGAGCGGCGGTCCCGATTCGGTCTGAAGTTACAATGGTCTGGCCGAAAACTCAACGAGCGGGGCGGCCTGGGGAGAGGCGGACGACGGACGGGCACGTGGCGGCGACCGGGGACGTCCGCACCACCCGGAGCGAGAGCGACTCGCTCCGGGCGAGGCTGCTCATTCCATCGTGAGGACGGTGCGGACCACCGAGCCGTCCCGCTGGGCCGCGACCACCTCGTTGATCTCCTTGAGGTCCGCGGTGCCGCTGATCAGCTTCTCGATCGGCAGCCTGCCGGTCCGCCAGAGGTCGACGAGCATCCCGATGTCCCGGCGCATGCTGATGCCGCCGTGGAAGCTGCCGGTGAGCTTCTTGTCGTCGTGGAACAGCTCGTAGGCCGACAGCGGCACGGTGTCGCCGGGGCGACCGGCACCGACCACGGTCACGGTGCCGCCCCGGCGGACCGCCTTCCAGGCGGCGAGCACGGTGGGCGGCTGACCGACCGCATCGACGACGACGTCGAGGTCCTTCGCCTGCTCGGCGAACTCGTCCGGCGACAGTGCCTCGGTGGCGCCGAGGCTCAGCGCGGTCTGTCGGCGGCGCTCGGTCGGGTCCACCGCGACCAGCCGGGAGGCTCCCGCGACGACGGCGCCGAGGATCGCGTTCAGCCCGACGGCGCCCGCGCCGATCACTCCGACGGTGTCGCCGGGGGTGACGTGGGCGCTGCGCAGGGATGCGCCGACGCCGGTGGGGACCGCGCACCCCAGCATGGCGGCGACCGGGAAGGGCACGTCGTGCGGGATAGGGAGGATGGCCCGGCGCCGCAACACGGTGCGCTCGGCGAAGGTCGCGGTGTTCATGCCCTGGTGGACGGGCTTGCCCTCGATGGCGAGGCGGTGGGTGGAGGTGTGCTCCTTGCCCGCCCGCGCGTCCGCCGTGGAGGTGCGGCGTGCGCAGAGGTACTCGTCGCCGCGCAGGCACGGCGTGCACTCGCCGCAGGAGGGCACCCACAGCACCAGGACGTGCTGCCCGATCTCCAGGTCGGTCACGCCCTCGCCGAGCTCGTCGACGACCCCCACGCCCTCGTGCCCCAGGACGACCGGGGTGGGCTGGCCGAACACCGTGGTCAGCGACAGGTCCGAGGCACACACCCCGGCCGCCCGCAGCCGGACCCCGACCTCGCCGGGCCCGGCCGCGGCCAGGTCCACCTCGCCGATCTCGAACGGACCACCCGAGGTCCACTGGACTGCTGCTCGCATCGTTGCTGCTCCTGTCGTGGGGGTGACTAGCTGCGGGGGAGGCGGTGGACGGAGGTCAGGGAGAGGTACTCCTCGATGCCCTCGAGGCCGAACTCGACGCCCAGGCCGCTGTCCTTGTGCCCGGCGAAGGGCGCGGCGGCGTTCGAGCCGTAGTGGTTGATGCCGATGGTGCCCGCCTCGAGGCGGTCGGCCACCGCGGCCGCGCGCTCGTCGTCCCGCGAGAAGACCGTCGCGGCGAGACCGTAGGGCGTGTCGTTCGCGATCGCCACGCCCTCGTCCAGCGAGTCGTAGCCCAGGACGGACAGCACGGGCCCGAAGATCTCCTCGCGCGCGATCGTCATCGAGGGGGTGACCTCGTCGAAGACGGTGGGCTCCACGAAGTAGCCGCGGTCCCGACCGGCCGGGGTCCCGCCGCCGACCACGGCCTTGGCCCCCTCGGCGTGCCCGCTCTCGAGGTAGCCGACCACCCGGTCACGCTGGCGGGCCGACACCAGTGGGCCGAAGAAGGTCGACGGGTCGAAGGGGTCGCCCAGCGGAGCCGACGACACGACGTCGGCGACCAGGTCGACGATCTCCTTGCGCCTGCTGTTGGGCACGATCAGCCGGGTGCAGGCCTTGCACGTCTGACCCGTGTTGCGCATCGAGACCTTGAGGATGGTGCGGGCGATGACCTCGGGGTCGGCGTCGTCGAGCACGAGGGCGGGCGACTTGCCGCCCAGCTCGAGCACCACCGGCCGCAGGGTCCGGCCGCACGTCTCGCCGATGGTGCGCCCGACCGCCGTCGAGCCGGTGAACGAGATCTTCCGGACGAGCGGGTGCTCGACGAGCGCCTGGCCGGTCGCCCCGTCCCCGGTCACCAGATTGACCACGCCCGCGGGGAGCCCGGCGGCCTCGACCGCCTCCATCAGCATCCGCGCGGCCAGCGGGGTCTCGGCGGCAGGCTTGATCACCACCGGGCAGCCGGCGACGAGGGCCGGTCCGAGCTTCACCACGATGAGGCTCAGCGGGTAGTTCCACGGGGTGATCAGCCCGGCCACCCCGACCGGACGGCGCTGGACCAGCGTGTCGCCGGGCGCCATGGGGTTCGGCCGGATGTCCTCGGCGAACACCGCGGGGCCGGTCTCCGCGCAGTGCCGGAGGTGGGTCGCCGCTGTCGCCGGGGCGTGCGACGACTCGGCGACGGGCGTGCCGTTCTCCCGGGTGATCGTCTCGGTGAGCCTGGACGCTCTCCGGTCGATCTCCTCCGCCAGCTCGGCGACGAGACGGCACCGTTCGGCGACGGAGGTCGTCGCCCATCCGGTGGCGGCCGCGTGCGCGGCGCGCACCGCCGCATCGACGTCCGCGGCGTCCGCGCTGACGACGTCGGCCAGCACTTCCTCGGTGGTCGGGTTGGTGACGGGGGTGTGCCGGTCGGAGCGGGAGGCTCGCCAGCGGCCGGCGACGTACACGTCACCGATCTGGTCTACGGGCATCGAGGCGTCCTTGACACGAAGTGAGTGGGCCCACATCATACCCACGTTCGGACTGACCATTTAATCGGTCGACCGCAGCCAAGCCTCTTGGAGGAGAAGTTGTCAACGGAGACGCTCATCGGTACGGGCATCAACGTCTTCACGTCGGACGTGCATGCCGTCGGGAGGATCCGCTTCCTGGACTCCCCTGAGGAGGTGTTGGACTTCATCGACGGTCCCGACGTGGACCAGACGGTCGTGATCTCCCGCGGGGGCACGACCACTTTCATGTCGCCTGCGCTCATGGCGGGCGTCGCCGGTCTCATCACGCTGCAGGGTGCGCCGGAGAGCCACCTGGGCATCCTGTCCCGCGAGTTCTCGATCCCCTGCGTGATGTCGACGGCCTTCACCGACGGCATCCAGACCGCGCGTGGCGAGACGATCCCGGCCGACGGCAGCACCGTGCGCCTCGACATCACCGGTGACAAGGGGCAGGTCTTCCTCGTCTCCGAGTGACGCAGCCGCCGCGGGGACCGAGAGGGACGCATGAGCGAAGAGATCGACGTTCAGCTCGAGAAGTTCGGCGCGAAGACCGAGCTGTTCGGCTTCGTGTCCCACTACGACGGCCGTGCCGGGATGGGCGACACCGGCCCGTACCCGCTCCCCGACGGGCGCTTCGCTATCGTGCGCGACCACTTCCTGAACGAGACCGCGTACCCGTGGTCCGGTGTCGCGGAGGGCCTGCCCTCCTGCGTCACCGAGATGATGATCTTCCCGTCCGACGACTGGGCCTGGCCGGTACTCCCCAGCGGCAAGGCGGCAGAGGTGCGCACTCCCGTGCCGCTCTTCGGCGCGGGCTTCCCGAACGTGACGAGCAAGGAGACCCAGAGGGCATGACCACCGCGACCCACGGCGCAGCGCAGGTCGACCTCAGCGATCTCACGCCCTTCATCGAGGGGCGGGAGCACGAGCTGTTCCGCGAGATCCGCGAGAACGACCCGCTCCACTGGAACGCCGAGCCGAACGGCGGGCCCGGTTACTGGTCGTTGACGAGGTACGCCGACCTGATCACCGCGATCGAGGACCCGACGACCTTCGTCAACGGGCTGGGGACTCAGATCCCGAGCCGTCGGGTGGAGGGCCACACGCCCACGGTGCACAACATGGACCCGCCGCGGCACACCGCGATGCGGAAGGTCGCCACCCCGCATCTGCGCGCGGTGAAGATCAAGGAGTGGCAGGACCTGATCGAGACGTCCGTCTCGACGATCCTGGACGACATCGCGGGCAGGGGTGAGGTCGAGCTGGTCTCCTCGGCGTCGGCGCTGCTCCCGATCCAGGTGCTCGGCCAGGTCTTGGGCGTGCCGGCCGAGGACTGCCCGTTGCTGGCGAACTGGACCGACCGGGTGATCTCCGACGACCCGGAGTTCATGCGGGGCCCGGACGAGAAGGAGCGGGCCCGTGAGGAGTTGTTCGACTACTTCCGCGGGCTGACCGAGGCGCGGCGGGCCGAGCCGCGCAACGACATCGTGTCCAAGCTGGTGGCGGCCCGGATCGAGGACGAGCCGCTGTCCTGGGAGGAGCTCGCCGCGTACTACTTCGTTCTGGTGGGCGCCGGGAACGAGACGACCCGGAACCTGCTGACGGGTTCGGTGCTGGCCTTCGCGGAGCACCCTGGGGAGTGGGAGCGGCTGCGCGCCGACCGGTCCCTGCTGCGGCCGGCGATCGAGGAGCTGCTGCGTTTCATCACCCCGATCCGGGCGATGCGGCGCACGGCGACCAAGGACGTCGAGTGGCACGGCCGGACGGTGAGGCAGGGCGACAAGCTCGTCCTGTGGTTCCAGGCGGCGAACCGGGACCCCGAGGTCTTCGCGGACCCGGACACGCTGCGGGTCGACCGCACGCCGAACCAGCACCTGGGGTTCGGTTGGGGCATCCACACCTGCCTGGGCTCGCACCTGGCGCGCGCCGAGGTGTCGACCTTCCTCCGTCAGATGCTCGAGCGCGACCTGCGCATCGTGCCGGTCGCGGAGCCGGACCGTCTGCACACCAACCAGTTCCACGCCTTCAAGCGGTTGCGGGTGCGGGTGGAGCAGGCATGAGGGTGACCGTGGACCGGGACGTGTGCGTGTCGCACGGCCAGTGCGAGTACAACGATCCCGACCATTTCCAGATCAACGACGACGGCGATCTCGAGCTCGACGAGAACCCGCCGGACGCCTCGCGGGACAGCGTGCTGCGTGCGGTGTCGGCGTGCCCGGTGCGTGCGCTGTCCGCCGAGTCCTGAGCCATCCCCTCGAACACCCTGTAAGCGATCTTCACCGTCGAAGGAGCAGCGATGTCCGAAGCAGACGACTTCATGAAGTTCGTCGAGAAGTACCTGGCGGAGGTGCCCGGCGGTCCCGCCGGGGACCAGGAGATGCGCCGCCGCGACCCCTCGCCGTTCGTCGACACGACCGCGGCCGACATCCGGCCGGACAAGCTGACCGACGAGCAGATCCAGAGCTGGTTCGACTACATGTCGTGGAACCTCTGGGAGCTCATCGCCACCCGGTCGACCGAGGGCGAGTCCGGGCTGATCCCGCGCCAGGAGTACGAGACGCTCTCGTTCGTCCAGCAGTGGAGCGTCAACCCCGATGCGATGCGGCTGATCACCGACAAGGTGGGCGTCGACGGGCTCGTCGAGCTCGGCCGGGTCCCGCGCCGCGAGATCGGCACGAAGGTCAACCACATCCGTAACTACGCCAGCGCGCTGATGGCGATGCTGGGCCGCGGGGTGTGTGTGTCGCTCGAGCAGTTGGACCCGACCGTGCGGCGCGACGACATCCAGGACTGTATCCAGTTCGCCCGCCGCACCTGGCACGGCACCTGGGGTGACGGGCCGGGGCTGGCCTCGGGTCGCGGCTTCCAGCTGCCCGTGCTCGAGGACGACGTCCTGCAGCCGCTGCTGGCTGCGGCGAAGCCGTTCGAGGACGACGAGGAGCGCACGTTCTTCCGCCGGTTCAACGGCACCACCGAGCTCTTCGGGTTCCTCATGCACTACGACACCCGCCTCGGCATGGGTGACACCGGCCCGTACCCGCTGCCGGGTGGCGGCTTCGCCCTGATCCGGGACCACTTCCTGCACGAGACCGGCTTCGAGTGGTCGCACATCGGTGAGGGCCTGCCCTACGCGGTCACCGAGGTGCTGTGTTTCAAGCCGGACCCGATCCAGCTCACGATCAACGACATCGGGACCACGTTCACCAAGCCGCAGGACTACCTGAAGAGCCTGGACCGGGTCGCGGTGTTCGCCCGCGACACCATCGACACGCCGATGTCCGGCATCCGTCCCGTCGGCCACGACGAGATGAAGAAGATCGTCACCACCTGCCAGGCCGGGGTGCTGTCGATGTACAAGATCCTCGCCAAGCTCAGCCGGGACGAGAAGATCCGCAACGGCGTCCGGATGTACTCCCACGAGTTCATGCGCCCGCTGGCCTACCGGGCCGGGGCCTGGGACGAGATCCTCGCCAACGGATTCGACGACCTCGCCCCCGCCACCCAGGAGGCCTGGCCCATCCTCACCGGCGGCCGCGCCGCAGAGATCCTCGCGCCCGTCTTCCTGCTGGGCAAGGGCTTCCCACCGCTGAAGAGCACGGCGGTGGTCTGATGCTGACCCCCGCCGACGATCGGCGACATCGGCTGGACCCGGGCCCGCTGGCCAGGGAGAGCCTGATCTTCCTGCTCTTCCTGCCCGAGGAGAACCTCGGCATGATCGCCTACACCTGGGTGGACGGCGAGAGCGTCGCGGGCTCGATGATCACCGTGTTCCGCCGGGACGACGAGCGGGTGATCCACCACGTCGTGCAGGGTGTGGAGATGGACCGCGCCGCGGACTTCACCGACTGGCGGGTCGGCCCGCTGCACGTCCGCCACGGGGAGCCGCACAAGGACGCCCACGTGACCTTCGAGCACGAGGGCGTGTCGCTGGACTACCGGTTCACGGCGATCAACCAGGCGTTCAGCTACCACGACAACGCCGACGGCTGCCCCGCCTTCCTCGCCGACGACCGGCTGGAGCAGTGCGGGCTGGTCACCGGCACCCTCACGATCGGCGACGAGCGGATCCCGTTCGACACCACCGGCCACCGCGACCACTCCTGGGGCACGCGGGACTGGACGGCGTTCCACCACTACAAGTGGGTCAACGTCCAGGCGGGCGCGGACATCGCGGTCAACTTCATGCACGGCCTGGCCATGGACCGCCAGTACGAGCTCGGCTACGTGCACCGGGACGGCGAGCAGTCGCCCATCGTCTCGATCGAGGCCGACGTGGAGCGCGACGACGAGTTCTACGCCTACACCTCGGCGCGCTTCGTGCTGACGGACGAGAAGGGCCGGGTCACGGAGATCGAGACCGGCGACCGGACGTCGCTGATCGTGTGGCCCGCGGGCGGGCTCGTCTCCCGGGACGCGGCGAGCGCGTGCACGGTGGCGGGCCTGCCCGGGATCGTGCACGTGGAGGAGGGGTGGGTGCCCGAGTTCGTCGAGCACCGACTGGCCTCGGCCGCGACGCGCAGGCTCCAGCAGGCCGGGGTGGGGGAGTAGGAATGGCGTTCATCCCGCTGGAGGTCGGTGGCGAGGACCGGCACATCTTCTACTCCGCCACGGCGGACGACCAGATCCGCGAGTCCCTCGCCTACCTGCTCCCGCTGCCCCACCTGGGCCTGGGGATCATCGTCTACACCTGGGTGCACGCCGCGGGGAGGGACGGTCAGGGCCGGGCGGGCTCCATGGCGGTCGTCTACGGCCCCGGCGTCGATGCCAGCGTCTCCGAGGCGTCCGACGGCATCGGGGTCCCGGACTCGATGGGCTTCGAGGACTGGCGGGTCGGCTCGATCACGCTCGAGGCCGCGAAGGACGCGATGACGACGCGCCTCCGGTTCGCAGGCGAGCGGATCGACCTGGAGTACGAGTTCCAGGGGATCAACCCGCCCTTCGCGTTCGTGCGCCACCCGGGCGGCTGCCCGTCCTGGCTGGCGGACGACCGCTCCGAGCAGGGCGGCCGCGTCGTCGGCACGCTGGTGCTGGACGGCGTGCGCCACGAGTTCGACACCTTCGGCCACCGCGACCACTCGTGGGGCAGGCGGGACTGGGGCGGGCCCACCCACTGGAAGTGGTGGAACCTCATGGCCCCGGACACGTCGATCCACCTGATGGAGCTGCAGTACTTCGGGAAGACGACCCTGCACGGGTACGTCCACCGAGACGGCGTCACGTCGGTGATCACCGACTACGACATCGACGTGCGGTTCGACGGCCAGGTCATGCAGCAGGAGCTGAACGGCACCATCACCGACGAGGACGGCCGGACCACCCGGATCCGGACCTGGCACGGTGCCGACCTGCACTGGCCGGTCAGCCCACACCTCACGCTGCACGAGGCGTCGATGCACTCCGAGATCGAGGGTGTGCCCGGCGCGGCCTACATCGAGATGGCCTGGCCACCCGCCTACCTCGCCCACCACAGCGAGGTCGAGGAGGCAGACGCCAGCCGGCTCACCGTCGACCGCGAGGTCGAGCCCGCGGGACAGTCCTGAGAGGAGTACGACGATGGCGGACACCGAACGGTTCCTGGTGGTCCACGCGCTGAAGGTGAAGGGACTCGCCACCGCCGAGGACCTCGTCGAGATCACCGGGCGGAGCGATCTCGCGCCGGTGCTCGACGAGCTGACGGGTGAGGAGCTCGTCAAGCTGCGGACGGGGCGCATCGGTGGGTACACCCTGACCAAGGAGGGTCGCGAGGCCCACCCCGGCCTCGTGGCCGGCGCGGTCACCGAGGGCGAGCGGGGCGGTGTGAGCCGGGCCTACGAGGAGTTCCTCCCCGTGAACACCCGGTTCAAGGACGTCTGTACCCGGTGGCAGGTGCGGGACGGAGAGACCAACGACCACTCCGACGAGGCGTACGACGCCGCGGTGGTGGCGGACCTCGACGCGGTGCACACCGACGTGGTCAGCGCCCTCGCCCCCGCGGCGGAGTCGTCGCCGCGGTTCGGGCGCTACGCGAACCGGTTCGCGGCAGCGCTCGAGCGGGTCCACAGTGGTGACCACTCGGCGTTCGCCCGTCCGATGAGCCACTCCTACCACGATGTGTGGATGGAGCTGCACGAGGACATGCTGCTCACCCTGGGCCGTGAGCGGGACGCGGCCGACGGCCACTGACCGGCCAGGACCGGCAGCCGATCGGCGGCCGGTCGACCGTCTCGCAGTGACTCCGCCCCCCGGCACCCTCGGGCCCGCGATCGACCGGTCGCGGGCCCGAGGTGTTCTTGTGACACTCTTATCGTGGACTTTGGTCCGACCGATAGCATATTATCGGTCGAGATCGAGAAGGAGCTTTCATGGACCTCGCAGACTCCCCGGAGGAGGCGCAGTTCCGGGAGCGGGTGCGGGCCTGGCTCGCGGAGTCGCTCCCGACCCTCCCGTGGCCGGAACCCGTCGAGCTGGCGGACAAGCTGCCGTTCTGGCGGCAGTGGCAGCGCCTGCTGTCCGAGGGCGGCTACGCCGGGATGTCCTGGCCGCAGGAGTACGGCGGCCAGGGTGCCGACGCGAAGATCCGCGCCGTCTTCACCGACGAGGCGGACCGCGCGGGCGCCCCGGAGCGGCTCAACACCGTGGGCGAGGACTTCGCGGGCCCCACGATCATCGCCTTCGGCACCCCCGAGCAGAAGGAGCGCTTCCTGCGCCCCATCCTCACCGGGGACGAGCTGTGGTGCCAGCTGTTCTCCGAGCCGGACTCCGGTTCGGACCTGGCGTCGCTGCGCACCCGGGCTGAGCGGGTCGAGGGCGGCTGGCGGATCACCGGCCAGAAGATCTGGACCAGCCGCGCGCACCTGGCGACCAACGCCATCCTGCTGGCGCGCACCGGCGGCGCGGACCTCCCGCGGCACAAGGGGATCAGCTACTTCCTGCTGCCGCTGGACAGCGAGGGCGTCACCGTGCGGCCGCTGGCGCACATGCTCGGCGAGGCCGAGTTCAACGAGGTCTTCCTCGACGACGTCTTCGTGCCCGACGAGCTGGTCCTCGGCGAGGTGAACGGCGGCTGGAAGGTCGCCATGGCCACGCTGGGCTTCGAGCGCGTGGGCATCGCGACCGGCCGGGTGAACACCAAGCGGGCGGTCGACGACATCGTCGACGAGATCCGTGGGACGACCGACGCCGCGGGCGCGCCGCTGGGGGCCGACCCGACCGTCCGACGGAAGGTCGCGGACCTCTACGGCCGCGCGCTGGTGCACCACGCGATCGGGCAGCGCGTGCTCACGATCGCCGCCGACGGCGGGACGCCGGGACCGGTGACCTCGATCGGCAAGCTGTACTTCTGCCCGCTGGTGGAGGACCTCGCAGACTTCCGGCAGTCGTTGTCCCCCTTGGGCGGGCAGCTGGCGCCGGAGGAGCAGTCCCCGGCGGAGAGCCGCTGGCAGCGCCTCGCCTACCAGGCGCGCGGCACCGCGATCGCGGGCGGCTCGACGTTCATCCAACGCAACATCGTGGCCGAGCGGATGCTCGGGCTGCCGAGGAGTGGGTCGTGACGTACGTCTGGACCCCCGGGCCCGAGTACCTCGAGGACTCCCGGGTGGCCCGCTTCGCGCGCCGCCACGGCGTCGACGGGATCGAGGCCCTGCGGGCCCGTTCCGTCGCCGACGTCGGCTGGTACTGGGACGCCGTGGTCGCCGACCTCGGCCTGCGCTTCTTCCGGTCCTACCACCAGGTCCTGGACCTGTCCCGCGGCGCGACCGACCCGGACTGGTTCGTGGGCGGCGAGCTCAACGTCGCCGACGCGTGTCTCACCCGCTGGGCCGAGGATCCCGAGGCCCGGGACCGCACGGCCGTGGTGCACGAGGCCGAGGACGGCACGGTCGACACGCTGACCTTCGCCGAGCTCGAGGACCGGGTCCGCCGCGTCGCCGCCGGCCTGCGCGGGCTCGGCATCGGTCGCGGGGACGCCGTCGCGCTGTACCTGCCGATGGTCTCCGAGGCGGTCGTCGCGTTCTACGCCGCCGCCCGGATCGGGGCGGTGCTGGTGCCGCTGTTCTCCGGGTTCGCCCCCGGGGCCATCGCCTCCCGGCTCGCCGACGCGGACGTCGAGGCGGTCGTCGTGGCGGAGTCGACCGTCCGGCGTGGCCGCACGGTCGGGATGCTGTCCCCGATCCGCGAGGCCGTGGCGCAGAGCCCCTCGGTGAAGCACGTGATCGTGGTCGGCACGCCCGGCGAGGGCGAGACCGGCTGGTCGAGCCTGCTGGCGCACGACCCGGAGACCGGCCCGGCCGTGCCGATGGCCGCCACCGACACGCTGCTGCTCGCCTACACCTCGGGCACCACCGGTCGTCCCAAGGGTGCGGTCCACACGCACGCGGGCTTCCTGGTGAAGACGGCGAGCGAGGTCGCGTACTCCTTCGACGTCGGGCCCGGCGGGGTGTTCTGCTGGATCACCGACATGGGCTGGATCATGGGCCCGCTGTCGATCGTCGGCACGCACGCCAACGGGGCGGCGCTGGTGCTCTACGAGGGCTCGCCGGACGTCCCGGACCTGAGCAGGCTGTGGCGGCTCGCCGAGCGGCACCGGGTCACCATGCTCGGGGTGTCGCCCACCCTGATCAGGACGATCCGCTCGGCGGACCTCGGGTCGTTCGACCTCTCCTCGGTCCACACCCTCGGGTCCACGGGGGAGCCGTGGGACCCGGAGTCCTACGAATGGTTGGCGCGCAGCGTGTTCGACGGCCGCGTGCCGGTCATCAACTTCTCCGGCGGTACCGAGGTGGGCGGGTCCTTCCTCGCGCCGTACCCGATCGAGCCCATCCGCAGCTGCTCGCTGGGCGGGCCGTCGCTGGGCATGGACGTGGACGTCGTCGACGGCGCGGGGGAGCCCGTGCGCGGTGAGGTCGGCGAGCTGGTCTGCCGGCAGCCCTGGCCCGCGATGACCCGCGGGATCTGGCGGGACCGGGAGCGCTACCTCGAGGCGTACTGGTCGACCTTCCCCGGGCTGTGGCGTCACGGCGACCACGCCGTCGTCGACGCGGACGGGCAGTGGTTCCTGCGCGGCCGCTCGGACGACGTGATGAACGTGGCGGGCAAGCGGCTCGCCCCCGCCGAGGTGGAGGCGGTGCTGATCGCGCACCCCGCCGTGGCGGAGGCCGCCGTGGTCGGCGTCCCCGACTCCAAGAAGGGCGAGGCGGTGTGGGCCTTCTGGGTGCCCCGCGACGGCTCCCCGGACGGGGCCGAGGCGATCGCCGAGGAGCTGCGCCGCCGGGTGGGGGAGGAGCTGGGCAAGCCGTTCGCCCCCAGCCTCGTGTGCCGGGTCAGCGAGCTGCCGAAGACCCGTTCCGCGAAGATCATGCGGCGCGCGGTCCGGGCCGCCGCGCTCGGCCAGGACCCCGGCGACCTGTCCGGTGCCGAGAACCCGGGCGCGCTCGACGTCGTCCGCGCCGCCGTGGAGCTCGTCGATGGCTGAGCCCACGGCAGCGGGCACGGCGACCAGGGTCGCCGTCGCCCGGACCCTAGTCCTCCTCGGGGACCGCGACCGTGGTGCGGTCGTCGACCTCCAGGGCGGCCGCGGCGTAGGAGTGCACGTGCCGCATCATCCGGCGGACGGCCGCGTCGGCATCCCGTTCCTTGATCGCCCGGGTGACCGAGCGGTGCGCGCGGACGGTGATGTCGCGGACCTCGGCGTTGATGAAGCCCTCGGTGTTCGTCGCCGTGTAGATCGCGCGGGACAGGGCCATCATGATGCCGGTGAGGATCTCGTTGTGGCCCGCCGTGGCCACCGCGATGTGCCAGTCCACGTTGGCCCGCAGGAAGTCGTCGAGGTCGGCGCTCGCGGCGATCTCCTCGTTGGTGACCTCGAGCCTGCGCAGGTCGCCGCTGGTGCGGTGCAGGGCGGCCAGCCGGGCGCAGGAGGGCTCGATGGCCTCCCGGGTCTCGTGGACCGAGGCCAGCCGCAGCTGGCGGCCGCGGATGAGCAGGTCCAGCGAGCTGGCGACGGACTCCTCGCCGGGTTTCTGGACGAAGGCCCCACCCGCCCGGCCCGCCTTGATCCGGATGAGGCCCTGCACCTCCAGGATGCGGAGCGCCTCCCGGACGGTCGTGCGGCTCATCCGGGTCTGCACCACGAGCTCGCGCTCCGGTGGCAGCGGCGTGCCCTCGGGGTACTCGCCGGAGAGGATGCGTTCGCGCAGCTCGTTGGCGAGGACGTCGGAGGCCTTGGGGACCTCCATGGGGGAGAGTCGGATCGCCGATCGGGCGTCACTCACGGGGTCCTCCCTTCGTGGTCTAAAGGTCAGACCCAATCTAGCATCGGATACGCGGACACCGCGGCATCGCCGCCGCAGCGAGTCGAGTAGGAGCACTACATGCGTTGGGAACTCTCCGCCGAACAGGCCGACTTCCGCTCGGTGCTCGCGGACTGGCTGGGCGACGCGTGTGCGCCCGAGACGCTCCGCGAGTGGCTGGCGGGTGGCGACCACGCCGGGTTCGAGGAGCGCTTCGTCGCCGACGGCTGGTTCGGTGTGGGGTCGGCCGAGGACGTCGGGGGCGAGGGCGGCGGCCTCGTCGAGCTGACCCTGGCCGCGGAGGAGCTCGGCCGCCGGGCCGCACCCGCGTCCGCCTGGCTCGGGTCGATGCTCGCCGTCACCACGCTGGCCCCCATGCCCGAGGCG
>NZ_JACBXB010000239.1 GCF_013870575.1 Pseudonocardia pini | reverse complement strand
TCCGGCCGGTCGGCGCCGGTCGCCAGCGCGTACTCCCGGACCTTGCCCAGCTCGATCGGGTCCGCCGCCGCGGCCGCGGGCGGCTCCGTCGACGGGGTCAGGCGCGCGCGGATCGACCGCACGAGGCCGACCGCGCCGTCCGGCGCGCAGACGACGATGACCACGACGAGGGCGGCCTGCACGATCGGCCGGAACTCACCGAGGAACCCGAGCAGCTCCGGCAGCCAGACCACCACGAACGCGCCGATCACGGGCCCGTACCAGGCCGCGGTGCCGCCGACGACGATGATGGTCAGCACGTCGACGATCAGGCCGAAGGACACCTCGTCGGGCGTGAGGACGCTGAAGGTCAGGGCGGAGAGCGCGCCCGCGAGCCCGCCGAGGGCGCAGCTGACCGTGAACATCACGCGCCTGCGGCGGACGACCGCGACCCCGAGCGCCTCCGCGAGCGTGTCGTCGATGCGCATGACCTCCAGGATGCGGCCGCTGCGGCCACGCTCGAGGAGGGCGACGCCGGCCGCGCAGACCGCGGTGACCAGGAGCAGGGTGCCGGTGTCGACCACGGCGGGCACCCCGAGCAGCCCGAGCGCGCCGCCGGTGACCGGCTCCCACTCGACCGCGAGGACCTGGACGAGCAGGACGAACGCGAAGGTCGCCATCGCGAGGTACAGCGCCCGGAGCCTGCCCAGGACGTAGGCCAGGACGACGCCGAGGACGGCCGAGCCCGCGACCGCGGCCAGGACGGCGAGCGCGGGGTCCAGCCCGTCCATCGACAAGACGGCCGCGGTGTAGGCACCGATGCCGTAGAAGCCGACGCCGGCGAGGGAGAACATCCCGCTCCGCACCGACAGCAGCACGCTGAACGCCAGCAGGACGAGCACCAGGGCGGTCTGGACCGCTGTCTCGGCGCTGCCGGAGAGCCCCAGCGCAAGCACCGCGCCGGACGTCATGCCCGCTGCCAGGCGCTGCGGGCGAACAGCCCCTGCGGACGCAGGAGCAGCAGCACCAGGATGATCGCGAAGACGACGGCCTCCCGGGCCCCGGAGCCGAGGAACACCACCGTCGCGACCTCGGTCGCGGCGATCAGGTAGGCACCGAGGACGGCACCCCCGACGCTGCCGACCCCGCCGACGATGATCACCGCGAACGCCTTGAGCAGCAACGACTCCGTCATGCTCGCCTCGACGGAGCCGATGTGCACCGCCAGGAGCAGACCCGCGACGCCGGCGAGCCCGCCCGCGACCGCCATGGTCCCCACGCTGAGCCGGTTCGCCGAGATGCCCAGCAGCCCGCAGGTGCGCGGGTCGTGGGCGAGGGCGCGCAGTGCCCGGCCGGTGCGGGTGCGGCGGACCAGGACCGCCAGCCCCACGCTGAGCACGAGGGACAGCGCCACGATGGCGATCTGCACGGCGGTGACCGAGGTGCCCGCCACCGGTATCGCGGTCACCTGGAACGACCCGGTGTCGATCGCCCGGACCCGCCCGTCGGTGATGCGTTCGGCCACCGCGAAGAGCACCGCCCCGGCCGCGATGCTGCCGATCAGGACGGCGAGGCCCGCGCCCTCGGCCGAGCCCGCCCGCGCCCGGATCGGCCGGAACACGAGGATCTCGAGGAGCGCGCCCAGGAGCGCGCCGACCACGGCGCACAGCACGAGCAGGACGGGGAGCGGGACGCCCACCAGGCTGAGCAGGTAGCCGCTGAGCGCGGCCGCCACGAGCACGTTGCCGTGGGCGAGGTTCAGAACGTTGAGGACGCCCCACGACAGGGTGAGGCCGAGTGCGAAGACGGTGTAGACGCCGCCGAGGACGAGTGCGTCCCTCAGGTAATCGGCCACGGTGCTCCCTGGTTCCAGTTCAGGACTTCGTCGACCTGCGGAGAGCCGGTCCGGCTAGAGAAGCGATGTTCACTAAGCCTAGAGGTGACCCAGTCGAGTGTAAAGAGTGGTTCAACCGCCGGCGTTGACTCTTTCGCACTGTTCACAGGCTCTTGGCCTCGTGTGGTGGTCGTGAGACGGGGTTCGGGAACCGAGCGCTGCGTAGTGAGCGGGCTATGACACAACGGCATCCGGAACCTCCACACCGCTCAGGGAGGGCCCCGCGTACGCCGCCCGGAACCGCGCCACCTCGTCCTCCAGGCCGTCCGGGGCGTAGCCCGGCGCGGCGAAGCCCCGGAACAGCACGGCGCAGTACTCGGCCGAGAGGTACCGCGCGTCCCAGGGCCCCGGCCGCAGCCACTGGAAGGTGTAGTTGTGCAGGTTGAAGAACTGGAGCATGCACATCCGGGGATCGAGCGGACGGAAGGCGCCGGTGTGCATCGCCTCGGCGTGCAGGGCGGCCACGAGGTCCTCGAACCGGCGGCGGTCGCCGATCAGCCGGTTCCGGCTGCTCCCGGTGATGCGCTGGATCTCGTGCTCCACCACCCGGATGTAGTCCAGCCGCTGCTCGATGACCTCGAGCAGGGTCTCCGACAGCAGCCGCAGCCGCAGCACGGGGGCGGTGTCCGGGAGGACCGCGATCCGCTGGGCCGCGGCGAGCAGCGGGCCGAGCACGCTGCTGTGGATCTCGACGAGGAGCGCGGGCTTCGAGCCGATGTAGTAGTAGAGCGCGCCCTTGGCGAGGCCGGTCGCCCGACAGAGCTCGGCGACGCCCGTCGCGGCGTACCCCTTGCGGGAGAACAGCTCCGCCGCGATGTCGATGATCTCGCGGCGGCGCACCGCGTAGCCGGGCCCGTGACCCGTGGGGCGCGGCATCGCCCCCTCCCTTCCTCGTGGAGCGGTCTTGCCAGGCACGTGATTGCGCTCTAACTTCGCTGGTAGACATTTTATAGCGCGGTCGGTCTACGAAACACCAGACCGGTCGTCGCCCGCCTCCGAAGCCCGAGGGAGCGCCCATGCCCACCGACACCCCAGGCCCGCGCGTCGAGCGTGAGCCGGTGACCGCCGAGGAGCTCGCCGAGCTCGGCGTGGACCTCGAGAAGGACTTCCCGGGAGCGACGGCCGAGGAGTTCCGTCGTTACCCGGTCCTCTCCGAGGGCGGGTGGTACGTCGTCGTGAAGCACCAGCCGACGCTGCGTTCGGTGAGCCGCACCCCGGACCGGCTGCTCGGCCCGGTGCAGCTCGCCTCGGCCGGGCTGGAGCTCGGGTGAGCGCCGGGGACGTCCTGATCGGCGTCGACGTCGGTGGCACCTTCACCGACGTCGTCGCACTGCGCGGCGGGCGGATCCAGACGGTCAAGGTCGCGACCGAGGTCGGGGACACCGAGAACGGTGTGCTGCGCGCGGCGGCCGAGATCGGGGTCGCCGACGCCGCGGTCTTCAACCACGCGAGCACCCACGGACTCAACGCGGTGATCACCCGCAGGCTGCCGAAGATCGCGTTCCTGACCACCCTCGGCCACCGCGACATCCTCGACGCCGGGCGCGGTTGGCGACCGGTTGAGGGCCTGACCGACCCGTCCTGGCGGCGCTCGTTCGGCGACGCCTCCCGCCCGCTCGTCCCCCGATACCTTCGCCGCGGCATCCGCGAGCGCCGGACCTCCGACGGCGGTGTGCTGATCCCGCTCGACGAGGCCCAGGCCCGCGCCGAGCTCGCCGTGCTGCGCCGCTGCGGTGTCGAGGGCGTCGCGATCTGCCTGCTGAACTCCTATGTGGATGGTTCGCACGAGCAGCGGCTCGGAGAGATCGTGCGCGAGGAGCTGGGGGACGTCCCGATCTCGCTGTCGAGCGCGGTGTCGCCGCTGGCCAAGGAGTACGCACGGGCCTCGACCACCGTCGTCGACGTGCTGATGCAGAAGATCTACGGCGAGTACACCGCGAACCTCACCGCGGGGCTGCGCGACCTGTCCTTCACCGGCGACCTGAACTACGCGGACTGCTCGGCGGCGCTCGTCCCCGCCGAGACGGCGATGGCGCGCCCGTTCCGCATCGTGTTCGCCGGACCCGCCGCGGGGACCGTGGCGAGCGCCCGGCTCGGCGAGATCCTCGGCGTGCAGGACCTGCTGTGCGCCGACGTCGGGGGCACCTCCTGCGACATCAGCCTGGTCACCCGCGGCGAGCCCTACGTCGACACGACGTTCGAGCTCGAGTACGACCTCGTCGTCAACGCACTGTCCAACGAGATCTCCAGCATCGGCGCGGGCGGCGGCAGCCTGGTGACGGTGGCGCAGACCGGCGAGCTGCAGGTCGGACCGGGCAGCGCCGGTTCCGATCCGGGTCCCGCCTGCTACGGCCTCGGCGGCACCGTGCCGACCACCACCGACACCTGCCTGTTGATGGGCGTCCTGGACCCCGACGGGTTCGCGGGCGGCCGGATGAAGCTGGACCGCGAGCGCGCCCGCCAGGCCTTCGACGACCTCGACTCCCCGCTGGAGCCGGGGGAGCGTGTCGGGCAGGCCTTCCACCTGGGCGTCGCGAACATCGCCGAGGGGCTGACCAACGTCGCGGTGCGGCACGGCATCGACCCCCGCGACCACAGCCTCGTCGCGTTCGGCGCGGCCGGACCCATGCTGCTGCCCGCCGCCCTCGCGCAGGTGCACGCGGCCGAGGTGATCGTGCCGCCGCACCCGGGCCTGTTCTCGGCGCTCGGCCTGGTCAGCTCCGACCTCGTGTTCGCCGAGAGCCGCAGCGCCTACCTGCTGCTGGGGCCGGACGTCGCCGAGCAGGTCGACGCCGTGTACACCTCGATCGAGGAGCAGGTGCGGGCCGGGCTGCCCAAGCGCTACCGCGACTCGGCCACGCTGACCCGCAGCTTCGACGGCAGGCTCTACGGCCAGACCTGGGAGACCCCGTTCGTCCCCGTGCCGGAGGGCACGATCGACGCGGACGGCATCGCGCAGATGACGGCCGACTTCCACCGCGTCTACGAGGAGCGCTCGGGCAACCGGTTCGAGTTCGTGCCGGTCCAGGGCGTCACCTTCCGCGTCCGCGCCGTCGTCGACGCCGCCAAGGTCGAGTACCCGGAGCTGTCGACCCGCGGGTCCGGGGCGGTGCCGACCACCGGCACCGTCACGCTCGAGCACTTCGGTGCCGAGCCGGTCGAGGCTCGCGAGTACGACCGCGAGGCCCTCCTCGCGGGCGACCGGATCCCCGGCCCCGCCCTGATCCGCGAACGACTCTCGACGACCTTCGTCGTCCCCGGCCAGACGGCGACCGTCGGCCGGATCGGCGAGCTGCGCATCCGCCAGGACGGAGCCCCGGCATGACCACCGACCACCGACCGACCCCCTTGCGCGACCTCCCGGAGGACGAGTTCCGGACCCGCTACGGCACCGACCGGTTCACCGCCACGCTGCTGGGCAACCGGATGCGCTACGTCGTCGAGCACATGAGCGCGGGCATCCTCACCAACACGTTCTCGCTGATCCTGCGGGACTGGTACGACTTCAACGCCACGATCTCGGGCCCGCCGGAGCAGAACTACCCGATGCCCGCGGTGGGCAACAGCCTGGCGGCGTTCTTCGGCACGATGTCCGAGGCCGTGCGCAACACCATCGAGGAGTACGGCGCCGACGAGCTCCGCCCCGGTGACGTCGTGATCGCCAACGACCCGTACCGGGTCGGCAACCACGTCAACGACATGTGCTTCATCCGGCCGGTGTTCGTGGACGGCCGGGTCGTGTCGTTCGTGACGATCCGGGCGCACCAGCTGGACATGGGCGGGATCGTCCCGGCCGGGTTCAGCTCGACCAAGCACAACGTGTACGAGACCGGTCTGTCGCTGCCCCCGCTGCTGCTCTACCGGGAGGACGAGCCGGTCCGCTCGACCTTCAACCTGATCCTCGACAACTCCCGGTTCGGGGCGATCATCCTCCCGGACATGCGGACGATCCACCAGAGCCTGCGGCTGGGGGAGCGGCTGATCCAGGAGAGCGTCGAGCGGTACGGGGTCGAGGCCTACCTCGGCTCGATCGAGTACGCGGTGGACGCGTCCGCCGAGTCCATGGCCGCGGCCCTGCGGGAGCTCCCCGACGGCAGGTACACGGCCGAGGACTTCCTCGACGCGGACGGGGTCGACGACTCGCTGGAGTACCGGGTCCGGGTGGAGGTCACCAAGGTCGACGACCGGCTCGAGATCGACTTCAGCGGCTCCTCGGCGCAGGCCAGGACGTGCATCAACGCGTCCGTCCTGGACACCAAGGCCGCGGTGGTGATGGCGCTGAAGTTCCTCGTGGACCCGCGGACCCCGTATGCCTCCGGCGCCTTCCGCAACGTCGACGTCGTCCTGCCCGCCGCCACCTTCCTGAGCGCCACCCCGCCCGACGGGGCCGTGTTCATGTACTGGGAGGCGACCCAGCCGGTGATCAGCGCCCTGTTCCGCGCGCTGGAGCCCGTCCTCGGCGACCGCGCGGTCGGCGGGGACTACGGGTCGCTCGGCATCCACAACGCCAACGGGGTCCTGCCGAACGGGGTCCCGTGGGTGGGCACCGCGCAGTGCGGCGCCGAACACGGCCCGTGGGGTGCGACCCGACACGGCGACGCGGACAGCTACCAGGTCTTCTACCAGGCCAACAGCCTCGACCCGGCCACGGAGGCCATCGAGTCGGACATCCCCGGCGTCGTGCTCCGCAAGGACTACGTGATCGACTCCGCCGGTCCGGGGACCAACCGGGGCGGCGCCGCGGTCCGCAAGGACACCCTCTACCTCACCGACGCCGAGCACTGGTCGAGCCTGCTGTCCACCAAGCGCGCGCCCGGGATCGGCGTGTACGGCGGCGAGGCGGGCGGACGCAGCGCCGCGTGGATCTTCCCGCCGGAGGCCGCCGACGTCGCGGGCCGCGGCGATCTGCTGGGGCTCGAGGACGAGGTGTACGCGGGCTCGACCCCCATCACCGGTGTCCTCGACCCCGAGCGGAAGACCCTCGACGCGGACGGCGAGTACTTCTACTTCGCCAGCAGCCCGATCTGGCGGACCGCGCCCGGCTCGCTGTTCCGCTACCAGACCAGCGGTGGCGGCGGCTGGGGCGACCCGCTCGACCGCGAGCCCGACCGGGTCCGGGTCGACGTGCGGGACGAGTACGTGAGCATCGCCGGGGCCTACGAGCGCTACGGCGTCGTGGTCGTCGGCGACCCGGCCACCGACCCGGAGGGCCTGCGCGTCGACGACGAGGCCACCCTGGCACGTCGTGCCGAGCTCAGGGCTGCCCGATGACCGCCCCCGCCCCGGTCGGC
>NZ_JACBXB010000238.1 GCF_013870575.1 Pseudonocardia pini | reverse complement strand
CGAGGTGGTCACCAGCGTGGCCCCCGGCCCGGCCGGGCGTGCGATGGTCGGCTGGGGCGGGATCGCCTCGCTGGTCGTCGACCAGGCCGACGGTCGGGTGCTCGCCGAAGGACCGCTGAAGGCGGTCGAGAACGCCTACGGGCTGCCCCACGGCTGGCACCACCGCGAGACGGCCTCCGAGGGGCCGGACCCGTTGCGCGCCAGGCGTTGGTTGCTGTCCGCGGCGGCCTCCACCGGCCTCGCCTCGGGTGCGCTCGACGCCGTGGTGCGACACGCCAAGGACCGCGAGCTGTTCGGCCGCACGTTGTCGTCCTTCCAGGCCGTGCAGCTGCGGCTGGCCGAGAGCGTGGTCCTCCTGGAGGGCGCGGAGCACCTGGTGCGCGACGCGGCCTGGCGGCTGACCAGGGACGAACCGCACGCCGAGGTCTCCGCCGCGTTGGCGTGGCTCTACACCGCGCCCTCGGTGAAGACGGCCTGCGCCCACGCCCACCAGGTCTTCGGCGCGTTGGGGTTCGCCACCGAGACGGGGCTCTACCGCTTCACCTCGCAGGCGACCTGGCTGCGTCTCGCGACGCCGGTCAAGCCTGCCGCCCGGTACGTCACGGCGAGCAGGGCGAAGACCGCCGGTACTCCCCCCTCGCTCGTGCTGCAGGGCTTCCGACCCTGATCCCGAGCCACTCTCCGGTAGCGCGCGGACCGAGCACGGCGACCAGGTCGTGCGCCGGGCCCCCACCACCACGAATTCCACCCTGCACCGTTCGGTCCCCTTGCTTCGAGCTGCACCGAGACGCGCTCAGGCGGCAGATCCGACAATTTCAGGGGAGGCAAGAGAAACCCGGGATGCTCCGCCACCACCACGGCTCCGAGCGGGGAGAGGTCAATGGAGATTCACATCGACACCGAGAAGTGCGCGGGCCACGCGCAGTGCGCCGCCGACGCGCCGGACGTCTACGACCTGCCATCAGCCACGTCGGCCCCGCTACGCAGTCCTCCAGCGGCGCCGGGTGGGGGTGCTCCTCGCCGCCGTCGACGGACGTGACCCGGTGGTCGGTCCTCCCCCGAGGTCGCGGCAGCGGCTGTCGTCACCGCACCAGCGAGCCGGCGTCGACGGGGAGCTGCGCGCCGGTGATGTAGCGGGCCTGGTCCGAGCACAGCCAGACGACCGCGTTGGAGATGTCGACCGCGTCCACCCACGGCACCGGGAGGGCGTTCAGCGTCATGAACGCGTTCACCGCGTCCGCCTGCGTCGCCTTGCCGCCCAGGTCCGGGCGGAACAGGTCGTACATCGCCTGGTTCTGCACCATGCCCGTGTCGACCGTGGTCGGGTGCACGGAGTTGACCCTGATCGAGTGCGGGGCCAGCTCCGAGGCCAACGACTTCACCAAGCCGACCACGCCATGCTTGGCGGCGGAGTAGTGCGCGATGTTCGCGGTGCCCTTCATGCCGGCGGTCGACGAGGTCAGCACCATCGACCCGCCACGTCCGCCCGCCTTCAGGTGCGGGATCGCGGCCCGCGCGGTGCGGAACACGCCCGTGAGGTTGATGTCGATCATGTCGTCCCACATCTGGTCGTCGAGGTCCTCGGCGGGCGAGCCGCTCCAGATCCCGGCGTTGGCGAGGACGATGTCGAGTCGCCCGAAGGTCGCGACGCCCTCTCCGAGGACACCCGCCAGCTCACTGCTGCTGCGGACGTCGGCCTCACGAGCCACGATGCGCCGGTCCAGCGCCTCGACCAGCTTGACGGTCTCGTCGAGGTCGTCTCGCGTCGACATCGGGTACGGCACCGAGTCCAGCTGTGCACAGAGGTCGACGCCGATGATGTCGGCACCCTCCTCCGCCAGGCGCAGGGCGTGGCTCCTGCCCTGGCCGCGGGCGACACCCGTCACGAAGGCGACTTTGCCGTCGAGCAGTCCCATGACGATCAAGCCTTTCCGTAGTACGTGGACGCCTGTCCGGCGTCAGTGCTCGTGCACGATCTTTCCCCGGATGTCCCGGCCCGCCGGCATGTCCTCGAAGCCGTCGTCGATCTGGTCGAGCGTGTAGCGCGTGGTCACCAGATCGTCCAGGACGAGCTCGACGCCGCGCAGCGAGCCCGGACGGAGGACCGTCGACGACGGGCGGCTCTCCGGATTCAGTGCATTGAACCCGCGACGACTATGCCCGCGTCCTCACGGACCGTCAAGGTCGTCGCAGACCAGAGGTCCGGTCGCGATCGAAACGGTGTCCGAATCGCGGCCGGTCGGCGGTAGGCCACCCGAGACCCCGGCGCGCCGGCCCCTCACGTCGCCATCGAGTAGCCGCCGTTGACCGGGATGGTCTGCCCCGTGATCCACGACGACGCGTCCGAGGCGAGCAGCAGCACGACCGCGGCGACGTCCGCCGGTCGGCCGAACCGTCTGATCACGTACCGGCGGAGCATGGCGGCGGCGGTCTCCTCGTCGGGCCCGCCCCGCTCCTCGCTGCGCACCGTGCCGAGCGAGACGGTGTTCGCCGTGATCCCGTGCCTGCCGACGGCCTTGGCCAGGGAGCGGACGAAACCCGCCGCACCGGCCTTCGCGGCGGAGTACGGCACCAGGAACGGCTCACCGACCCGCCCGGCGTCGGAGACCAGCGTGACGATGCGGCCGCCGCCGCGCTCGATCATCACCGGCAGCACCGCCCGCGAGCAGTTCATGACGCCGAACAGGTTCACGTCGAACCAGGCCTGCCACTCCTCGGGTCCGGTCTCCCAGAACGGCGGCGGGTCCGCCTCGAAACCCCGGTCGGCGCCGACGTTGCCCGCGTTGTTCACCAGGACGTCGATCCCGCCGAACGTCTCGACGACCGTGGCCACGAGGCGGAGGACGGCGTCGAGATCGGTGACGTCGGCACGGACGGCGAGCGCGGTACCCCCGGCCGCCTCGATCTCCGCCACCACCCGCTGGGCTCACTCGTCTGCTCGGTCATCAGCGAAGCCCCAGTCCCCGTGCCACGATCCCGCGCAGGATCTCGTTGGTCCCACCCCGCAGCGTGAAGCCCGGGGCGTGCAGCACCGCCTCGGCCAGCAGCCGCGCGTAGCCCGACTCCGCGCCGGGGTCCGGCGGGATCGACAGCAGCAGCCGTGAGGCGTCGATCACCTCGTTCTCGAAGCGGGTGCCCAGGTCCTTCACCACGGCCGCGGCCAGCTCCGGCGCCTGCCCCGCCTCCAGCGCCCCGGCGATCGCCAGCGACATCCGCCGCAGCGTCCAGTACCGCGACACCAGCCCGCCCAGGTCGCGGCGGCGCCCGGCGTCGAGCTCACCCGTCGAGATCTCCTGCAGCAGCGCCACGAGCAGCGGGAACGTGGACAGGTACCGCTCCGGGCCCGACCGCTCGAACGCCAGCTCCGACGTCACCTGGTGCCAGCCCTGCCCGACCTCCCCCAGCACCCTCGTGTCCGGGATGAAGACCTTGTCGAACACCACCTCGTTGAAGTGGTGCGCGCCCGTGAGCAGCGGGATCGGTCGGATGGTCACGCCCGGCGAGTCCAGCTCGACGATCAGCTGCGACAGCCCCGCGTGCCGGTTCGTGTCGTCCTTGGGCGAGGTTCGGACGAGCGCGAAGAACGCGTGGGCGTGGTGGGCGCCCGAGGTCCACACCTTCGTGCCGGTCAGCTCCCAGCCGCCGTCGACCCACTCCGCCTTCGACCGCACCGACGCCAGGTCGGACCCGGAGTCCGGCTCCGACATCCCGATGCCGAAGAAGACCTCCCCGGCCGCGATGCCCGGCAGGAACCGCTGCCGCTGCTCCTCGGTGCCGAAGCGCATGAGCGAGGGCCCGATCTGCCGGTCCGCGACCCAGTGCGCCGCGACCGGCGCGCCCGCCGCCAGCAGCTCCTCGGTCACCACGTACCGGTCCAGCGCCCCCCGGCCGTGCCCGCCGTACTCGGTGGGGATCGTCATCCCGAGCCAGCCGCGCTCGGCCAGCGCTCGGGAGAACCGCTCGTCCCAGCCCGACAGCCAGGTGTCCGCCCGCGGCCGCCAGGCCCCCGCGGCCCGCTCCTCGGCCAGGAACGCCCGCACCTCGGCCCGTAGGTCGGCGACCCGCTCCGGCAGCTCGACCGGCGGCGGGACCAGACTCGGCAACTTCGCCATCGTGTCCGTCACCTCCCCTTCCTAGACGAACGATCGGTTCAGTGCATCAAGGTGTGGCGTGATGGGAGGATCCGGGGCATGACGAACTCCAACTCCGATCTCGAACGGAAGGTTCTCGACGCCGTCCCCACCGGTTTGCTGATCGGGGGCGAGTGGCGGGCGTCGGCGTCCGGAGCCACCACGAAGGTCGAGGACCCCTCGACCGGGGAGGTGCTGCTCGAGGTGGCCGACGCGGCTCCGGAGGACGGCATCGCGGCCCTGACCGCCGCGCACGAGGCCCAGCAGTCCTTCGCCGCCCTGGCTCCCCGGGAGCGCAGCGACATCCTCCGCCGCGCCTTCGAGGCGATGATCGCCCGCCAGGACGAGCTCGCCCTGCTGATGACCCTGGAGATGGGCAAGCCGCTCGCCGAGTCGCGCGGCGAGGTCGCCTACGCGGCCGAGTTCTTCCGCTGGTTCTCCGAGGAGGCCGTCCGGATCGACGGCGGCTTCGCCACCGCCCCCGCGGGCGGCAG
This sequence comes from Pseudonocardia pini, assembly GCF_013870575.1. Lineage (GTDB taxonomy): Bacteria > Actinomycetota > Actinomycetes > Mycobacteriales > Pseudonocardiaceae > Pseudonocardia > Pseudonocardia pini. Next base: position 2,551 of record NZ_JACBXB010000238.1, on the reverse strand, counting down.
CCGGTTCCTCGTGATGAAGCAGCCCGTGGGCCCCTGTGTCTTCATCACGCCCTGGAACTTCCCGCTGGCCATGGGCACCCGCAAGATCGGCCCCGCGCTCGCGGCGGGCTGCACCGTGGTGATCAAGCCCGCGCCGCAGACCCCGTTGTCCATGCTCGCGCTCGGCCAGATCCTGCTCGACGCCGGCCTGCCCGCCGGTGTGCTGAACATCATCAACGCCACGGACGCCGCCGCTGTGATGGAACCGGTCATCCGCGACGGGCGCGCCCGCAAGCTCTCCTTCACCGGCTCGACGGGCGTCGGCAAGCTCCTGCTCCAGCAGTGCGCCGACAAGGTCCTGCGGACGTCGATGGAGCTGGGCGGCAACGCCTCGTTCCTCGTCTTCGAGGACGCGGACCTGGACAAGGCCGTCGAGGGCGCGATGCTCGCCAAGATGCGGAACATGGGCGAGGCGTGCACCGCCGCGAACCGCTTCTACGTGCAGCGCTCGGTGGCCGACGCGTTCGCCGCGAAGCTCGGCGAGCGGATGGGCGCGCTGAAGGTCGGCCGCGGCACCGAGGACGGGGTCCAGGTCGGTCCGCTGGTCGACGCCAAGGGCCTCGACAAGGTCGTCGACCTCGTCGCCGACGCGGTGTCGCACGGCGCCACGATCACCGTGGGCGGGGAGAGGGTGGACGGGCCGGGCCACTTCTACCCGCCGACCGTGCTCACCGACGTGCCGCAGAGCTCCCGGCTCAACCACGAGGAGATCTTCGGCCCGGTCGCGCCGATCTCGGTGTTCGACTCCGAGGACGAGGCCCTCGCCGCCGCCAACGCCACCGAGTTCGGCCTGGTCAACTACGTGTTCACGGAGAACCTGAACCGGGCGCTGCGGGTGGCGGAGAAGCTGGAGAGCGGGATGATCGGGCTCAACACGGGCCTGGTGTCCAACCCGGCGGCGCCCTTCGGCGGGATCAAGGAGTCCGGCCTCGGGCGCGAGGGCGGGACCGTGGGCATCGAGGAGTTCCTCGAGCTCAAGTACGTGGCCATCGGCGGTCTGGGCTGAGTCAGGGCTGAGTCTGGGCCGAGTCTGGGCTGGACGGGTGGGGCGGCCCCGGGAGGGGCCGCCCCACGTCAGGCCTGCTCGATCTTCATGGTCCGCGTCCTCGGCCCGCCCGGCCGGATCCGCGGCCACACCAGGACCGCCACGGCGCAGACCGCCTGCGAGATCGCGTAGCCCGCGGCGACCGGCATGAGCTGCTCGACGGGGTGCGAACCGTCCGCCAGCGCCGGGCCGATCGGTGTGAACAGCGCGACGCCGATCACGAAGGCCGTGCTGACGAGCTGGAGCCGGGCGAAGCCGAACCCGTCGTGCAGGGCCTGCCGCACGCCCAGCTCGTGGGAGATGATCAGCCGGGCGACCATGCCGAGCAGCAGCACGCGCAGCACGTCGGCGGCCTCGGCGTACCCGGGCCCGAAGAAGGACAGTCCGATGCCCGCCAGCGCGATCCCCACCACGATCATCGGCAGGAAGATCACGTACAGCCTGCGCCGGGAGGCGCGGATGTGGGCGGCGGCGTTGTCCGGGTCGCGCGCCAGCTGCGCCGACAGCGACTGCATGAACCGCTGGCACGCGATGTCGATGACCATCACGGCCTGCCAGGCGATGAAGAAGGCCGCACCGGTGGCCCCGCCGAAGCGCTGGGTCACGATGACCGTGACCTGGTTGAACAGCAGGACCGTGCCCCAGTGGGCCAGCGTGGTCGGCCCCAGGAAGCTGATCGCCTCCTTGCGGGTGGGCAGCCACTCCTGGTCGGACATGCGGGCGAACTTGCGGGTGTAGATCCCGCCGACCACCGCGCTGCCCAGCGTCCAGAGGGCGATCGGGACGACCCAGGAGACCACCACGCCGAACGGGCCGAGGCTCGCGCCGAGCGCCACCAGCAGGCCGATCCGGGCGACCGCGAAGGCGATGTTGCGCCAGGACGCCCACCACGTCTTCCCGACGGCGATGAGGCTGAAGTCGTGCACACCCCACAGGCCCCAGCCGATCGCGGCGGCCAGGAACATCAGCCCGCCCGCCCAGACCGGGAGGACGTCACCGGCACCGGTCTCGGCCATGAGGGGCTCGAGGAGCACGTAGACCAGCCCGACGAGCGCGCACGACGGGATGATCACCAGGTGGCTGCGCCAGAAGAGCGTCGCGGCCTTCTTGCCCGACCGCGGCATCCAGATCATCATCGCGGAGTCGAGGTTGAGCTGCGCCACGCCTGCGACCAGCAGGAACGCCGACACGAAGGCCGACGCGTAGCCGACCGACTCCTGCGGCATGATCCGCGCCGCGATCAGCCAGCTGATCAGCCCGGCGACCGACCCGACGGCACCGCTGATGGTGAGCGACAGGCCGTCGTTCAGGGCGCGCTTGCCGGACCCCCCGGAGGAGGAGCCGAGGTCCTTCGAGGTCTCGGCGGGCGGCTCGGGCCCGTCTCCCCCACCACCACCGCCGGCCGCGGGGGGCGGGTCGTCGGGACGGATCACGGGGAGCGGACCGGTGGGGAGGTCGATCGGGCCG
>NZ_JACBXB010000237.1 GCF_013870575.1 Pseudonocardia pini | reverse complement strand
GGCGTTCGCGCCGTGGTGCAGGCGGTAGAGGTGGGCGTAGCCGGGGCAGCCGGTGAGCAGCTCGGTGTGGGTGCCCGCGCCGAGGATCCGGCCCTTCTCCAGGTAGAGGATCCGGTCGGCGTCGGTCACGGTGAGCAGGTTGTGGCTGATCACGATGGTGGTGCGGCCGGTCATCAGCCGCCGCATCGGGCCCATGACCTGCTCGGTGGAGTGGGCGTCGAGACCGGTGGTGGGCTCGTCGAGCAGCAGGACCGGCGCGTCGCGGATCATTGCCCGCGCGATCGCCAGGCGCTGGCGCTGGCCTCCGGAGAGCAGCCTGCCCCGCTGCCCGACGGGGGTGTCGTAGCCCTGGGGGAGCGCGGTCACGAAGTCGTGGGCGTCCGCGGCACGGGCCGCGGCGATCATCTCCGGCTCGGTGGCGTCGGGACGGCCCCAGAGGATGTTGTCCCGCACGCTGCCGTCGAAGACCAGCGTCTCCTGCAGCACCGCGGCGACGTTCTCCCGGACCCGGACGAGGTCCAGGTCGCGCAGGTCCACGTCGTCGAGGGCGACCCGGCCGTGCTCGGGGTCGTAGAAGCGCAGCAGCAGCTTGGTCAGCGTCGTCTTGCCCGCCCCACTCGGCCCGACGACGGCGAGGGTCCCCCCGGGCGGGACGTCCAGGCTGATCCCGTCCAGCGCGGGACGGTCGGTGCCGGGGTAGGTGAACCGCACGTCGTCGAGCCGGACGGCCCCGCGGGCCCGGTCCAGCGGGACGGGGTGCGGGTGCTCGGCGACCGAGGGCTCCTCGCGCAGGATCTCGATGATCCGCTCGGCGCCCGCGCTCGCGGCGAAGATCGTGTTGGTGAGCCCGGCGAGGCCCTTGATCGGCGAGTACATCTGCGAGAGGTAGCCGAGGAAGACCAGCAGGCCGCCGAGGGTGAGCGCGTCCTGCGACATCTGCCAGACGGCGAACGCGGCCACCACGAGGACGGCGCCGATCTCGAACAGGTCGATCAGCGGGCTGAAGATCGCGCGCAGCCGGGCCGCGACCATCGAGGCCGCGAACGACCCGAGGTTCTCGATGCGGAAGCGGCGGGTCTCGGCGGGCTGGCGGTTGTAGGCGTGCACGAGGGCGGCGTTGCCCAGGCTCTCCTCGGCCACCGCGCCGATCCGCCCGCCGCGCTTGCTGGTCTCGCGGGCGGCGGCCTTGAGGCGCTTGCTGAAGTACCGCGACGCCAGCGCGAACAGCGGCACGCTCACCAGCGAGACGAGTGCGAGCTGCCAGTTCAGGAAGAACAGCAGGCCGCCGTAGACCACCAGCCGCACCCCGTAGGACACCAGCTGCATCAGGCCGGACACGACGAGTGACTCGATCGCGTTGACGTCACCGGAGAGCCGGGAGAGCAGATCGCCGACCGGGCGGCGTTCGAAGAAGCCGGGCGACATGCGGTGCATGTGCGCGAACAACCGGTCCCGCAGATCCAGGACGAATCGTTCGCCCACCCACGTGCAGAGATAGTCGTCGGCGAAGGAGAGGAGTCCGCCGAGCACCATGATGCCGACGAACAGTGCGGCAACGGTGCCGAATGCGTCGAAATTGCGCGGGGTCAGCACGTCGTCGACGAGGATCTTGAACAGCCACAGGTTGGCGGCGTCGATCATCGGTCCGACGGCGATGAACGCCAGGCAGACCGCGAGCCGTCCGCGGTAGGGCCGGGTGTAGGGCCAGAAGTGCGCCAGGACCGTACGCACCGCCAGCGCGGGGGTCCCACCGGATGGGGCTGTCACGAGTCTCGCCTCCGGAGCTACTGTCTGTGCTGGTCAGGGCCCTGGACGAGGCCCGGACACGCGGCGACCCCGCCCCGCCGGACGAACGGGCGGGGCGGGGTCACCGGAGAAAGAGCGGCCTAGCTCAGCGACGCCCGCCGCGACGCTTGCCCTCGAAGGAGCGGTACTCCTCCTCCTTGGACTTGTCGAAGGTCTCGTACTCGAACGCGAGGCGCGAGCCCGACTCCTCGGACGACTTGCGCTTGAAGACCGACGTCACGCTGTCGAACGCGTTGCGACCCATCAGGGGTACTCCATTCCGAGAAATCTTCCAGTGATGCAGGACCGCCGTGGCGACCTCGCACTGGCCATATTGAGTGGGATCGCCCGGCGATACGCCGAAGATCGTCGTCCCACACGAAAGTGGAGCGCGCTACGAAAAGGAGCATCGATCGGTTCATCGTTTTATTTCACCCGATGGGGTGTATCACGACGACGACGGCCACCGGCGGAGCGCCGAGTCCGCGAGATAGCGTGCCGCCGTGACCGAGATCCGAGCCCGCCGTGACGAGCGGCGCGGTGTCCGGGGGGATCTCCTGGTCGTGGCCGCCGCGGTGGCGCTGGTCGTGGCCGCAGTGGTGGTCGGGCGTAGCCTGCTCGCCGACGGTGTCGAGATCTTCCTGGGGTGGCCGCCCCTGCTGGCCGAGTGGCTGCCTCACGTCGGGCCGGGGACGCCGGCCGCGATCGTCGTGGCCGGCGCGACGGTGGTGTGGGGGCCCGGGCTCGCGGCCCGGCTGCGCTGGGCCCCGCTGCTGTGCACGGCGTGGGCAGCCGCGTTCGCCTGGACCGTGTCCCTCGCGCTCATCGACGGCTGGCAGCGTGGCGTTGTCGAGCGGCTGAGCAGCGGCGAGGAGTACCTGTCCGACGTCCCGCGGGTCGCGGAGCTCGGCGGGATCGGGCCCATGCTGCGGGTCTTCTCCGACCACATCCTCACCACCGCCGTCGACCCGACCCAGACCTGGTTCTGGACCACCCACGTCGGCGGGCATCCGGCGGGAGCGTTCCTGCTGTTCACGGTGCTGGACCGACTCGGGCTGGGCTCGGGCGGAGCCGCCGGGCTCGTCGTGATGCTCGTCGGGTCCTCGGCTGCGGTCGCCGTGGCGGTGACGCTGCGCGTGCTCGGCCAGGAGGACCTCGCCCGCCGGGTCCTGCCGTTCTCGGTGCTGTTCCCCGGGGCCGTGTGGGTCGGGGTGTCGGCGGACGGGCTGTTCGCCGGATGGCTGGCCTGGGGCGTGGCGCTGCTGGCCGTCGCCGCCGTGCGGCGGAACATGCTCGTGGCGGTCGGCAGCGGCCTGCTGCTCGGCTATGCCCTCTACCTGTCCTACGGCTTGGTCCTGGGCGGGCTGCTCCCACTCGCCGTGCTCGTGGCGACGCGGCGGTGGCGGGTGCTGGTGCCGACGGTCGTCGGGGTCCTGGTCGTGGTCGGGGCGTTCACCGCGGCCGGGTTCTGGTGGTTCGACGGGTTCGCCGACCTCCGCGTGATCTACGCGGCCAGCGCCGCGGCGACCCGGCCGTACTCCTACTTCGTGTGGGCGAACCTCGCCGCGCTCGCCTTCGCGCTGGGCCCCGCCGGGGTGGCGGCGCTGCGCCGCACACCCTCGCTGCCGCGGGCCACGCTACTGCTCGTCGGGGCCGCGGTGGCCGCGATCCTGCTGGCCGACCTGTCCGGGATGTCGAAGGCGGAGGTGGAGCGGATCTGGCTGCCGTTCGCGGTGTGGGCGATGGTGGCCTGCGGGGCGCTGCCGCACCCGAGGAGGTGGCTGGTCGCCCAGGCCGTGCTGGCGCTGGTGGTCAACCACCTGCTGCTGACCGTCTGGTGACGCGCACGACCCAGACCAGCGCGGACACCCCCACCATCGCCGCACAGAGCCACAGCCAGCGGGCGAGGAACGGCTCCTGGTCCAGGCCCGTCGCACCGCGGACGACCGGCTCGCCCTGCCGGATGATCCCGGGCAGGAACACCAGGAAGGTCAGGGCTGCGCCCATCAGCGGCAGCCGGACGTGGTTGACCAGCGGGACCCGTGTCGTCGGCAACAGGGTCAGCGCCCGGTCGGCGGCCGCGTAGAGCGGGAACAGCACTAGGTCGTGCAGCAGCAGAGCCCCGGCGAACCAGATCAGCATGCCGAGGATGGACGGGTGCAGCGTCGGATCGCGCAGGATGATCGTGGTCGCGTAGGCACCCAACGCCAGGCACGCGACGACCCCCACGACCCGCACGGCCTTCACGCTCGGAACCCGATCGCCGCGACCCACTTCGTGCAGTGCACCCCGGGCAGCGCCGGAACGATGATCCGGGCCGGGAAGCCGTGGTCCCGGGACAGGTCGGCTCCGTTCACCTGCAACGCGAGCAGCGAGTCCGGGTGTAGCACCTGGTCGCTCGTCAGTGACGCCCGAGCGAACGGACCCTCCTCCACCGAGCTGACGTCGGCGCCGGACGGCCCGTCCACGCCCGCCACGGCGGCGAGGTCCCGCAGCCGGACCCCGGTCCAGGTCTGTTGGGTCGACCAGCCCTCCACACAGGAGATCGGCAGGTCGGCGGTGTGCTGAGGCAGCGCCGCGAGCTCGGCGCGGGTCAGCCGCACCCCGCCGAGGTCCAGGCGCCACTCCGCGCCGATCGCCTGCTCGGAGACGCCGGACGCGGCGAACGTCCGGTTGACCGGGAAGTCCCCCGGCGCGGTCCTGCCGCGCGGGAGCAGCAGGGCGGTCGGCCGCAGGGCATCGACGGTCTGGCCGAGGGTCAGCCCGGCGAGCAGGACCACGCCTCCACCGACCACCGCCAGCGCGCCGCGACGGCTCATCGTCGGCGGATCGGGATCGGGCGCCACCAGCTCGTCCGGTGGTTCGGACCGGGTCTCGGCGAGGGGGGTGCGCAGCTCCTCCCGGAACGACCGCGACCGCAGGCTGCGCATCATCGTCGGCAGCTTCAGGGCCACGTGCAGGACGAACCCGGCGATGAACACCCACGCCCCGACGTAGTGCGCGGCGTAGAAGCTGAACCCGAACACGTAGTCGTACTGGATGTTCAGCAGCCCGGTGACGATCTCGAACAGGATCCCGCCGACCAGCATGATCAGGCTGAGGCGCTCCAACGCCTTCAGCGGGTTGCGCGGCAGCGCGGTGAACAGCTTCGGGATGACCGACCACAGCTTCGCCAGCACCACCGGAACCAGGACGATCCCCAGCCCGACGTGCAGGCCCTGGGTGAGCCGGAACAGCCACGCCGGCCGGGTGGGCCAGTCGAAGGCGGGCAGGTGCAGGAACCCGACGTCCGCCGGGATCGGCTGCGATCCGTACGCGACCCAGTCCAGCAGCCCGGTCACGATCACCACGGGCAGGGCGCAGAGCAGCACCAGCCCGAACACCGAGGTCAACCAGGGCCCACGGATCGGGCTGCGCCAGCGGATCGTCATGGACCGTCGAATCCTCACGGTCGCCGACCGTAGGCCCCGGCAGGCACTGTCCGAGGCGATCCGGCAGAGCGGTAAGGATCTCGTGAGCCGGCCTTACCGAACGATGACGGATCCCGCCGGGGAGCCGCCGCAGCGCTAGCGTGACCGGCGTGTGCGCACATGTCCTGGTGGTCGACGACGACGAGACCGTCCGCGACGTCGTCGGCCGCTACCTGGGCGCCGCCGGCCACGAGGTCGAGCTGGTCGGCGACGGCCCCGGCGCGCTGCGGGCGGCCAGGGCGACCCCGCCGGACGTGCTCGTCCTGGATCTGATGCTCCCCGGCCTCAGCGGCCTGGAGGTCTGCCGGGCCCTGCGCGCGGAGGGCGACCTCCCGATCGTCATGCTCACCGCGCTCGGCGAGGAGGACGACCGGCTCCTCGGCCTCGAGCTGGGTGCGGACGACTACGTGACCAAGCCCTTCAGTCCGCGCGAGCTCGTGCTGCGCATCGGCTCGATCCTGCGGCGCGCCGGGGCACCCGTCTCCTCCCCCGTGCTCGTCGACGGGTCCCTGCGGGTCGATCCGGCGGCCCGCGAGGCCACCCTGAACGGTGGGGCGTTGGCGCTGACCACGCGGGAGTTCGACCTGCTCGCGTTCCTGCTCGGCCATCCCGGGCAGGCGTTCACCCGCGAGGAGCTGCTGTCGCAGGTGTGGGGCTGGGAGTTCGGGGACCGCTCCACGGTGACGGTCCACGTCCGGAGGCTGCGCGAGAAGGTCGAGGCGGACCCGACCGCGCCCCGGCGCATCGCCACCATCTGGGGCACCGGCTACCGCTACGACCGGGAGACCTGAGCCGTGCCCGCCGAGCTGCTGCAGGCCGCACCCCTGGCGCTGCTGTTCGCGCTGCCGGTCGCCGTCGTCGGGGGGTTGCTGCTGCACCTGATGCGGCGCCGCTCGATGACCGCCGCCATGGTCACCCTCGCGCTCGTCCCGCTGGCCGCCGCGCTGGGCGGCGTGGTCGGGGTGAGTGGGCTGATGTACACCCCGCAGCTGGTCGGCACGATCGCGGTCTGCGCGGTCGTCGGGCTCGCCACGGTGCCGGTCGCCTGGTGGCTCGGCAGCCGGTTCGCCCGCGACGCGCTCTGGCAGCGGGAGGCCGACGCGGCCGAGCTGGAGGCGGTACGCCACGCCGAGGCGGCCCGCCGCGAGCTGGTCGCCTGGATGAGCCACGACCTGCGGACCCCGCTCGCCGGCATCCGCGGGATGACCGACGCCCTCGCCGACGGCATCGTCACGGGCCCCGAGGCCGCCGAGTACCTCGCCCGCATCCGACGCGAGTCCGATCGGATGGCGGACATGGTCGAGGACCTCTTCCAGCTCTCCCGCGCGACGTCCGCCGGGCTGGACCTCACACTCGTCCCGTTGGCGCTCGGCGAGGTGGTGTCCGACGCCGTCGCCGCCGAGTGCACGACCGCCTCCGCCGCAGGGGTGGCGGTCGTCGCGGACCGTCCGGAGGACTGGCCGGTGGTGTCCGGGAGCGACTCGGAGCTGACCCGCGCCGTGCGCAACCTGCTGACCAACGCCGTCCGGCACACCCCCGCGGGTGGCCGGATCGAGCTGGCCGCGGGCGTCCGCGAAGGACGGGCGTGGCTGCGGATCCAGGACGGCTGCGGCGGGATCCCCGAGGGGGACCTGGACCGGGTCTTCACCGTCGGGTTCCGTGGCGAACACGCCCGCACTCCCGGCCAGGGCCCCGGCGCGGGCCTCGGGCTGGCGATCGCCCGGGCGTTCGTCGAGGCGCACGGTGGCGGGATCACGGTACGCAACCACGCTCCCGGCTGTGTCTTCGAGCTGGAGCTGCCTCATGTCGTCCCGGCCCGGCGGGTCGCCCAGGCCTGAGCGCCTGCGTCCCTCTGCCTCCCCGCGCGGACAGCCCGCGTCCCGCCCCGCCCGGCGGCCGGGCGAGCACCGCGCGATCCCGCCGGATCGCCGGGCGTGCGCA
>NZ_JACBXB010000236.1 GCF_013870575.1 Pseudonocardia pini | reverse complement strand
GCCGCGGCAGAGCCGCCGCACGATGTCCGCGGTGTCGGTGAGGACGGCGTTGGTCACCGGCGGCAGACCGACGGCCTTCCACGTCGCCGCGACCGAGCGGCCGACGCCGAGCACGAACCGCCCGCCGGTGAGCGCCTGGGCGGTCATCGCGGTGGAGGCGAGGGTCAACGGGTGCCGGACGCCGAAGTGCGTGATCCCGGACGCGATGCGGACCCGCTCGGTGGCCTGTCCCATCGCGCCGACCAGCACGCCGAGGTCCTTCGTGCCCCAGCGCTCGCTCAGCCACACCGTGCCCAGCCCGAGGTGCTCGGCCGTGCGGGCCTGGCCCACGGCGGCGGCGGGATCGGGGACCCGCCCGGGCAGGACGTAGGCGCCGAGCCGGGGCAGGGGTGTTCCGGGAGTCTTCACCCGCCTATTCTGACAGTGTGTCTCCGATGTTGGCCACCCTTCGGCCGCGTCGGCGGCACCCGGACCGAGGTGAGGTGGGCGGACCATGACGGTGGCCACGCGGCGCGAGGCGGCGGACACGGCGGAGCGGCTGCGCGGATGGCTGGCGGGGCGGATCGGCGAGGTCGCGGGCGGCGCGACCGACCTCGTCGTCGCGAACCTGGAGCTGCCGGACGCCGGGTTCAGCAACGAGACGGCCTTCTGCGAGGTGGGGTGGACCGGGGCGGGGGGCCGGGAGCACCGCGACTACGTGCTGCGCATCCAGCCGACGGCCCACCAGCTGTTCGTCGAGCCGGACGCGCTGTTCCAGGCCCGCATGATGCGGACGCTCGCGGCCGCCTCCGACCTGCCGGTCCCGCGCGTGCCGTTCGTGGAGTCGGACCCCGCGGTGTTCGGGGCGCCCTTCTACGTGATGGAACGGGTCCCGGGCCGCATCCCGCCGGACGTGCCGAGCTATCACCGGCGCGGGTGGGTCGTGGCCCTCGACGAGGCCGACCGCGGCCGGATGTACGACAACGGGCTCGCCGCCCTGGCCCGGCTGCACGCGGTGGACCACCGCGGCGCCTTCGACTTCCTGGCGCCGGGCGGGGACCCGCTGGCTGCCTACCTGGACCGCCTCACGGAGTGGTTCCGCTGGGCCGAGCCGGACGTGGTGCACGACGCGGACGTGGTGCGGGCGGGGCTCGCGCACGTGCGCGCCGCCCGGCCCGCGCCCGAGGGGGAGGGGCTGGTCTGGGGGGACGCGCGCGTCGGGAACATGATCTTCGACGACCGGCTCGGGGTCGCCGCGATGCTGGACTGGGAGGGCGCGACGGTCGGGCCGCCCGGGATCGACCTCGGGTGGTGGCTGGTCTTCGAGGACTACCTCTGCGAGGCACAGGGCAAGCCGCGGCTCGCCGGGGTCCCGGGTCGGGAGGCCACGATCGCCCGCTACGAGGAGCTGGCGGGGCGCGGTGTGCCCGCCGTCGGCTACTACGAGGTCCTGGCGGCGCTGGTGCTGTCGTTGATCACCAGCAGGCTGAGCAGGCTGCTGGTCGAGAGCGGGCTGGCCGCGGAGGTCGCCGTCGAGTACACGACGCGGGTCACCGGAATGCTCCGGCAGCGTCTCGAGCGGGAGTCGGCGTGAACGATCTGACGGTGAGTCCGCGAGGTGTCCGGTGACGACCGCGCTCGTGGTGAGCGAGTGCCAGCAGGGTGTCCTCGATCCCGCCCTCGCGTTCCTGCCCGGGTTGGCCGAACAGGCCGCCGAGACCGGCATCGTGTCGCGCATCGCCGTGCTGGCGGCGGCCTTCCGCGAGGCGGGCCTGCCGGTGGTGCACTGCCACATCGCGCACCGCCCGGACCTGGCCGGGATGCGGGCGAACTCGCTGCTCGGCGCCCTCGCGCTCAAGCACCGCAGCATGATCGCCGGCACCCCGGCCGTCGAGACCCCGCCGGAGCTGCGGCCCGCGCCGGAGGACCACGTGAGCAGCCGGTCCCTGGGGCTGACGCCGTTCTACGGGACCGACCTCGACGCCGTGCTCCGGCTGCGCGGCGTCGAGACGGTCGTGCTGACCGGCGTGTCGACCGACGTCGCGGTGCCGGGCCTCGCCATGGAGGCCGTCAACCGCGGCTACGCGGTGCAGGTCGCGGCGGACTGCGTGGCGGGCTCGTCCGCGGAGAACCAGGCCTTCGCACTGGCGAACCAGCTGCGGGTCCTGGCCCGGATCACCGACTCGGCCCGGGTGCTGGCCGCGCTCTCCTGAACACGGGTGCGCCCCGGACCGGCGGTGGGGGTCCGGGGCGCGGTACCGGGGATCAGCTGCCGAGCCGCAGGCCGGGGATGCGGGTGCGGAACACGTCGGTGGCCAGCCGGGCGCCGAGCTTCTCGGCGTCCCAGCGGGTGCCGCCGTTGGAGATCGTGGCGCCGCGGCTCCACCCGTCCATCAGCGTGATCTCCTCGCCGATGGCCCGGATCACCTGGCCGCTGACGTGCCCGGCCTGCGGGCTCGCCAGCCAGGCGACGACGGGGCAGCACAGCGAGGGGTCCTTCGGGTCGAACTCGTCCTCCGGCCGCTCGTCGGGCTCGAGGGCCTTGCGGTCGCCGCCCAGGGTGGCCGACAGCCGGGTCACCCCGCCGGGGCTGATCGCGTTGACGGTCACGCCGATCCCGGCGAGCTCCAGGCTGAGGGTCTGGGTGAGCCCCACGATCGCGGCCTTGGCCGTGCCGTAGTTCGTCTGCCCGAAGTTGCCGAGCAGCCCGGCGCCCGAGGTGGTGTTCACGATCCGGCCGTACACGCTGCCGCCGCCCGCCTTGGCCTCCGACCGCCACCGGGTGGCCGCCGCCCGGCTGACCAGCCAGGTGCCGCGGACGTGCACGCGCATCACCAGGTCGAAGTCCGCCGCGCTCATGTTCCAGATCGCGCGGTCGCGCACGATGCCGGCGTTGTTGACGACGATGTCGAGCCTGCCGAGGTCGTCGACCGCCCGCCCGACCAGCTCCTCGACCTGCTGCTCGTCGCCCACGTCGCTGTAGTCCGCCACGGCCTTGCCGCCGCGCGCGCCGATCAGGTCGACGACGGCGTCGGCGTCTCGGCCGGAGCCCTCGCCGTTCACCGAGGTGCCGAGGTCGTTGACCACGACCGTGGCACCGTGCTTGGCCAGCTCCAGCGCGTGGCCGCGGCCGATGCCGTGGCCCGCGCCCGTGACGAGGGCGGTCTTGCCTTCCAACAGGCCGGTCATGCGGGGTCTCCTTCGGGGTCGGCCGGCCGGAACACGGTCGCGGTCAGCTCGTCGGTGAGCGGGGTGGGCACCGCCTGCAGCGGCATGCCGATGCGCAGGTCCTCGGGCGCGCAGTCGACGACGTTCGTCATGAGTCGCGGGCCCTCGGCGAGCTCGACGACGGCGGCCACGTACGGCAGCCGCTCGGCGAAGGGCGCGAGGTCGTTCACGAAGACGGTGGAGTGGGTGTAGAGCGTGGCGCGCCCACTCACCTGCTCGGGCGACACCGCACCGCTCCAGCAGTGCGGGCAGAAGGGCCGCGGGTAGTGGTGCACCCGGCCGCAGTCGGCGCACCGGGCGACCAGCAGCCTGCCCTCCCGCGCGGCCGCCCAGTAGGCGTCGGTGTCGGCGTCGGGGGTGGGGATGTCGCTGCGGGGCTTGGCGGGGGTGGTCATGGCGGCCTCCTCTAGTGCCCGCGGTACTGGGGGTCGCGGCGCTCGACGAACGCGCGCACGCCCTCGCCGGAGTCGTGGGCGTGCGACTGCAGCTCCTGGGCCATCGCCTCGGCGAGGTAGGCGCCCGCGCGGTCGGTGTCCGGCGAGGCGTTGAGCAGCTTCTTCGTGAAGCCGATCGCGCTGGTCGGCGCCACCGCGAGTCGCGCGACGAAGGCCTCGGCCGCCGCCGCGAGCTCCGCGGCGGGCACGACCCGGTTGACCAGGCCGAGGGCCAGGGCCTCGGCGGCGGGCAGCGCGTCGCCGAAGAACGCCAGCTCCTTGGCCCTCTGCATGCCGATCCGGCGGGGGAGCAGGTAGGCGCCACCGCCGTCCATCACCAGCCCCCGGCGGACGAACGACTCGACGAAGGTCGCCTGTTCGCTCGCGACGACGAGGTCCGCGGCGAAGGCGAGGTGCGCGCCGATCCCGGCGGCCGGGCCCTGCACGACCGCCACCACCGGCTTGCCGCAGTCCAGGAGGGACGCCACCAGCGCCTGGGCGCCGTCCATGATCTTCCGCATGGCGTCGCCGACGCGCTTCTCGCCCCCGTCCGCGCGGCTGCGGGCCAGGGCCTTCACGTCCGCGCCTGAGCAGAAGTGCCTGCCCTCGGCGGCGAGCACGACGACCCGGACCGCGGCGTTCCCGTCCGCGTCCCGCAGCGCGGCGATCACCGCGTCCCGGTCCTCCGGGCGCAGCGCGTTGGCGGCCTCGGGCCGGTTCAGGGTGATCCGCCGGACGCCCGCGGCGTCGGCGACCAGCACCCCGGGCGCGGTCTCGGTCGTGGTCATGCGGTCTCCCGTGTCGAACCCGGACGGGGGGTGAACTCGGCCCGCAGGTGCTTGATGCCGTGCAAGAAGTTGGAGCGGAGGAAGTCCGGCTCGCCGACCGCGCGGATGTCCGGGAGCAGCTCGAACAACACCCGGAAGGCGACCGAGAGCTCCAGGCGGGCGAGCGGGGCGCCCAGGCAGTGGTGCGGCCCGGGGGCGCCGAAGGCCACGTGGGCCTTGGGCTCGCGCTGGATGTCGAAGCGCGTCGGGTCGGTGAAGTGGGACTCGTCCTGGTTGGCCGAGCGGTACCAGAGCACCACCTTGTCGCCCTCGCGGAACTCCTGGTCGCCCAGGGTCACGCCGTCCCGGGTCACGGTGCGGCGCATGTAGAGCACGGGAGAGCCCCAGCGGACCACCTCGTCCACGGCCGCGGCGGTGTGGGTGTCCGGGTCCGCCTGCCACAGCGCTCGCTGCTCGGGGAACCGGGTGAGCGCGATCAGCCCGTGGGACAGCGCGTTGCGGGTGGTCTCGTTGCCCGCCCCGACGAGCAGGATGAAGAACCGCGCCAGCTCCTCGGGGGTCAGGCGCTCGCCCTGGGCGGCGACCAGGGTGGTGATCAGGTCGTCCTTCGGCTCGGCGATCCGTTCCGCGGCCAGCTCGCGCAGCAGGTCGGACAGTGCCTCGCCCGCCTTCCAGACGGCCGCGGCGACCGCGCGCGGGGTCTGGTCCGGGACGTACTCCGGGTCGCTGGCGCCGAGCACGATGTTGGTCTGGTCGAAGATGAACTGCTCGTAGCGCTGCGGGATGCCCATCATCGCGTTGACGATCCGCAGCGGCAGCAGCGCGGCGACCTCGGTGACGAAGTCGCACTCCCCGCGCGCCGCGACCGCCCCGATGATGTCGCGGGCCGCCTGCTCGACGTCGCCGTGCAGCCGCTGCAGCGACTTGTGGGTGAACCCGCGCGAGACGATCCGGCGCAGCCGCTGGTGCTCCGGGTTGTCCATGTCGATGATCGAGCCGCGGTACTCGCGCAGCGAGGGCGGCTGGTCGAAGATCGTGGTGCCCTGACCCGAGCAGAAGTCCTCCGGCCTGCGGCTGACCTCCCACACGTCGTCGTAGGTGGTCAGGGCCCAGAACCCGCCGCCGCGGGGGGCGCCGGCCAGGTCGAGCTCCGGGACGAAGGGGCGGGGGTCCTCGGCGCGCAGCCGGGCGAACAGCGCGTCCCGCTCGGCGACCGGGCGGGTCCACCAGGTCAGGTCGTCGAGGACGTCACCCGGGCTGCGCTCGATCTCGGTGCTGGTCACGGGTCCGCCTCTCAGCCCGCGGCGGGGTACCGGAGCACCCCGCGCAGGAAGTTGCCGGTACGCATGTCGGCGTAGCCGTCGTTGATGTCCTCGAGCGCGTAGGTGCGCGAGACCACGGCGTCGAGGTCGACGAGGCCCGCGGACCAGAGCTCGAGCAGCTTGGGGATGTCGGCGCGCGGGTTCGCGGAGCCGTACAGGGTGCCCACGATCTGCTTCTCGGACAGCGTGAGGTCCATGAAGTTCACCGAGACCTCGCGCTCCGCGGCGGGATGGATGTTCGTGACGACGAGCCTGCCGCGCTTGGCGGTCATCGCCAGTGCCTTGCGGACCAGCTTGCCGTCGCCCCGGCCCATGGTGCAGATGAACTTGTCGACGCCGCGGTCCCAGGTCGCCTCGGCGACGATCCCGGGCGCCTCCTCCCAGCTGGTGGCCACGTGGGTGGCCCCCATGGCCAGCGCCTGGTCCTTCTTGGACACCGCCGGGTCGAGCGCGACGATCACCCGCGCCCCCGCCAGCTTGGCGCCCTGGATCGCCGCCGCCCCGATCCCGCCGACGCCCGCGACGACCACGGTGTCCCCGGGCCGGACGTCCGCGGCGTACACCGCCGACCCCCAGCCGGTGACGAACCCGCAGCCCAGCAGGCAGGCCCGGTCCAACGGGACGGCCGGGTCGATCCGGATGCAGCTGGCCTCGTGGACCACGGTGTGGTGGGCGAACGAGCCGACGAGGCAGGCTGTCGCGATGTCCTGGCCGCGGCCGTGGTGGCGCGCGGTGCCGTCGGCGATCTGGCGGCCGGTGTAGAGCCGGGCCCCGAGGTCGCAGAGGCTCTGGTGCCCGGTGGAGCAGGAGGGACACCGGCCGCACGAGGGCATGAACCCGAAGACCACGTGGTCGCCGGGGCGCACCGAGGTCACCTTGTCGCCCACCGCAGCAACGACGCCCGCGCCCTCGTGGCCGCCGATGCAGGGCAGGTGGAAGGGCATGTCCCCGGTGACGATGTGCTCGTCGGAGTGGCACATCCCCGAGGCGTGCAGCTCGACCTGCACCTCCTCCGGGCCGGGCGGGTCGAGCTCGATGGTCTCGACCGACCAGGGCGCCTCGCGCTCCCAGAGCACCGCTGCCAGCGTCTCCACGACTCTCCTCCTGCTATGCGTTCCGGCTGCTGTGCGTTCCGGCTGCTGTGCGTTCGGCTCAGCGAGCGGCCGGGACGACGATCGACTGGTGCTCGACGAAACCGGTGACGCCCTCGGGGCCGCACTCGCGGCCGGTGCCGGAGCGACCCATCCCGCCGAAGGGGCTGCCGAGGTCCATCGCGGCCGACGAGTTGACGGCCACCGAGCCCGCCCGGAACCGGCCCGCGACCTGCTCGGCGCGCTCGGTGTCGGCGCCCCAGACGCTGCCCGCCAGGCCGTACTCGGTGGAGTTGGCGATCCGGACGGCGTCGTCGACGTCGGCGTAGGGGAGCACCACGGCGACCGGGCCGAAGATCTCCTCGCGGGCGACCGGGGCCGCCGGGTCGACG
>NZ_JACBXB010000235.1 GCF_013870575.1 Pseudonocardia pini | reverse complement strand
AGTCGCGGGGGTGGCCCGCCGCCGAGCGGTGGGCGCGCCAGCAGGATGTCGTCGCGCCGATCGCGACCTCGCAGGACGCGCACGAGGGTGCGCTCGCCTTCGCGGAGAAGCGCCCGCCCGTCTGGCGCGGTAAGTAAGCACACCCGTTGACCCGCACGGTTCTCGACGAGGAGACCCCATGACGGCCCCGCTCGCGTTCACCCTGGGAGAGGCGCTCCCGCAGTCCGCGGCGCGCCACCCGGACAAGGCCTGCTTCCTGTTCCCCGACGGGACCGAACAGTCCTTCGCGCTCACCAACTCCCGGGTCAACCGCCTGGTCTCGGCGCTGCGGGCGCAGGGGATCGGGCGCGGGGACCGGCTCGCGGTGCTGGCGCTCGACTCCCATCGGTACGTGGAGATCGTGCTCGCCTGCCTGAAGGTGGGCGCGGTCTACCTGCCGCTGAACTACCGGCTGATGCGGCCCGAGGTCGACGTCTTCCTCGACCGCGCCCAGCCCGTCGCGATGTTCCACGACGCCCGGTACGCCGGCCTGCTCGCGGGCTTGACCGAGCGGCACCCGTCGTTGCGGCTGGTCGTGGAGCTGGAGACGGGGTTCGACCCGCTGCTGGAGACGGGGGAGGACCTCGAGCCGCCGGTCGTCTGCACGGACGAGGACCTGCTGGGCCTGGCCTTCACCTCGGGGACGACGGGTCTGCCGAAGGGCGTGCTGCAGTCCCAGGGGATGATGAAGGCGATCATCGAGCACGGGATGATCACGAACCAGCCGCGGCCGGACGACATTCGCTACGTGGCCGCCCCCGCCTTCCACGTCACCGGCATCGCCGGGCTGCTCGGCGGGGTCGCCACCGGGTTCACCTCGCTGCTGCTGCCGCAGTTCGACGCCGCGACCGTGCTCGGCTTCATGGCCGAGGACCGCGTCACCGGCGCGTTCCTCGTCCCGACCATGATCAGCACGCTGCTCCAGCAGCCGGGGGTGGCGGACCACTCCTACGACCGGCTGCGGCTGCTCTACTACGGCGCCGCACCCATGTCGCCGACGCTGCTGCGCCGCGCGATGGACGTCTTCGACTGCGAGTTCCTGCAGCTCTTCGGCGCGGGCACCGAGGCGGGCCTGCAGGCCTTCCTCACCCCGGAGGAGCACCGCCTCGCGCTCGCGGGCCGCACCGAGCTGCTGGGCTCGATCGGGCGGCCGGGCTACGGCATCGCGCTCCGGCTCGTCGACGAGGACATGATCGACGTGCCCGACGGCGAGGTCGGCGAGATCGCCACCCGCAGCGACATGATGATGGACGGCTACCTCGACATGCCGGAGGAGACCGAGCGGGCCTTTCGCGACGGCTGGTTCCGCGCGGGCGACATGGCCTACCGGGACAAGGACGGCTACCTCTACCTGCACGGACGCAAGAAGGACATGATCATCCGCGGGGGCGAGAACATCTACCCGGTGGAGATCGAGACCGTGCTGGCCGAGCATCCGGCGGTGGTGCAGTGCGCCGTCGTCGGGGTGCCCGACGAGCACTGGGGCGAGACCGTGCGCGCCTTCGTCACCGCCCCGTCCTGGACCGGCACCGACGAGGAGCTGGCCGCGGAGCTGGTGACCCTCTGCCGGGACCGCCTCGCGCGGTACAAGGTGCCCGCCGAGGTCGTCCGCCGGGAGGAGCTGCCGATGAACGCGAGCGGCAAGATCCTCAAGCGTGAGCTCAGACGGACCGACTCGTGACCGCCCGTGCGGCAGCCGTGCAGGTCAGGGCCGTTAGACTGTCCCACCCGGTCCGCTCGGTCCGGGTCGCCGGGTGACCACGGGCCGCACGGGCCGGAAGGGACGGACGATGGCATCGCGTGGCGGCAGCTCCCGCGGCAGGCGGGTGACGGCCGCGAGCGACCCGCAGCAGCAGCGTCGGGACAGCGGACCGCAGACCGACAAGGGCCAGCAGCGGCGGGACCAGCTGGTCGAGGCGGCGCACACCGTGTTCGAACGCAAGGGGTTCGTCGACGCGCGGGTGGCGGACATCGTCGCCGAGGCCAACGTCGCCCAGGGCACGTTCTACAGCTACTTCGACTCGAAGGACGCGATCTTCCGCGAGGTCTGCGAGATCGTCGTCGACCGGATGATGCAGGACGTCGCCGCGTCGACCGTGGTGTCCGACGACGCCCCGATGATCGAGCGCATCCGGGCGGGCCTGCGGGGCTACATCGAGGTCTACCGGGAGAACGCCCGGATGATCGCGCTGACCGAGCAGGTCGGCACGTTCACCCCGGAGATGCGGGAGATGCGGCTGCACGTCCGGGAGGCCTGGCTGGCCCGGCTGGAGCGGGCGATCAAGAAGCAGCAGGCGGAGGGGATCGCCGATCCCACGCTGGACCCGTACATGACCGTGCAGGTCCTGGGCGCGATGGCGGACCACACCTGCTACGTCTGGTTCTCGCTCGGCAAGCCGTACGACGACGAGGACGTGCTGGACACCCTCACCACGGTGTGGGCCCGCACGATCGGCGTCGAGAACTCGCAGGAGTGGAAGACCCCGGAGATCTGAGCCTCGTGGGGGCTCTCGCGTGGTTCCGACGTGTCATGTCGAACTGAGCAACCGTTCGGTCGAGATTTCCCTACCGAACGGTTGACCAGTCGGCTTTCAGGGCGTTCCATGGAGGGGTGGGGACGAGGGAGTCGGAGACCGGAGGCGCTGGGGTAGATGCTGCTGCAGGCGTTGCGGCACAGGCTCGCGCCCCGCGGGCGCGGCCGCTCGAGCCGAGCCGGTGGGAGCGCATCCTGGAGGCGGCGGCCGAGCTCTTCCGCACCCAGGGCTACGCGGCGACCAGCATGACCGAGGTCGCGGAGGCGGCGGGGCTGCTCAAGGGCAGCCTCTACCACTACATCCGCACCAAGGAGGACCTGCTCGCCGCGATCGTCGAGGAGGCCCACCGCGGCACCGCCGTCCTCGGTGAGGAGACGCTCGCGTCCCAGGCGCCCGCCGCCGAGAAGCTGCGCCTCGTCGTCGAGCGCCACCTGCGGGGCACCGAGAAGAACCTGACCAAGGTCCAGGTGCTCTTCCGGGAGTTCTCGACCCTGCCCCGCGAGCGCTTCGCGGGGGTGATCGAGCGCCGCGACACCTACGAGCGCGCGATCCGCGAGCTGGTCCGCCAGGGCCAGGCCGAGGGGACGTTCGCCGCCCACCTGGATCCCCGCCTGACCGCCGCCGCGGTGCTGGCCACCCTGAACTCGGTTCAGGCGTGGTTCCGGCCCGACGGCCCGATGAGCATGACCGAGATCATCGACGGATTCACCGACCTCCTGCTGCGCAGCGTCGGCGTCGAGACGCACCCATCGAGGAGACCTGATGAAGACCGGTGAGGACTACCTGGCGTCGATCGACGACGGGCGCAAGGTGTGGTTCGAGGGCGAGCTGGTCGAGCGGATCGCCGACCACCCGATCCTCGGCCAGAGCGCGAAGCTGATCGCCGAGGGCTACGACAAGGTCTACGACCCGACCGGCGACCACAGCCCGTTCTCCGACGTCCCGACGGACGCCGCGGGCCTGCGCGAGCACATCGACTTCGTGCACGACATGGGCATGCTGGCCCACGTCACCTACACCTCGATCATGACGCTGCTGACCGCGGCGGGCCGGATCATGGACTCCTGCCCGGAGGAGGTCGAGCGGATCAACGCGTTCGTCGAGCGGGCGCGCGCCGAGGACCTGCGGATCACGCAGTGCATCACCGACGCGAAGGGCCACCGCAAGGTGCGCCCGGGAGCCCAGGAGGACCCGGACTCCTACGTGCACGTGGTCGAGCGGCGGGAGGACGGCGTCGTCCTGCGCGGCGCGAAGCTGCACATCACCGCCGCCTCGCTGGGGCACGAGCTGATGGTCATCCCGACCAAGGGCATGAAGCCGGGCGAGGAGGACTACGCGATCGCCTGCATGATCCCGGTCAACGCGCCCGGCGTGAAGATCGTGGACGTCAGCTACGCGCCCCGCGCCTCCGAGCTCGAGGACTTCCCGGTGTCCGGTCCGGTGGCCTACCCCGAGTCGTTCGTGATCCTCGACGACGTGTTCGTCCCGACCGAGCGGATCTTCCTCGACGGCCAGGTCAAGTACGCCACGGTCTTCGCGCACTCGCTGGGTCTCTGGGAGCGCCTCGGCGGGCTGTCCTCGATGGCCGACGGCGCGGACCTGCTGGTCGGCCTGTCCCAGCTGATCGCGCAGGCCAACGGCACCGAGTCCGTGGCGCACGTCCGGGACAAGATCGACGACATGATCATCCAGGCGACCCTGATCCGGGCGTCGCTCGAGGCGGCGATCACGCACTGCCACGTGGGCGACAACGGCGCGGCGTTCCCGGACGAGCTGTACACCAACGCGGGCAAGTACTACGCGGCCTCGAACTACGACCGGCTCGTGCAGAGCCTGCACGACATCGCGGGCGGGTCGATCGTCACCGCGCCGTCGTTGGCGGACCTGCGCAACCCGGAGATCGGCCCGGCCGTCCGCAAGTACATGCAGGCCAACCCGGAGATCGACGGCGAGGTCCGGCTGCGGCTGTTCCACCTGATCCGCGACATCTCCGCCGACACCTACGGCGGCTGGAAGCTCGTCACGAACATCCAGGCAGGCGGCGGGCTCTACGCGCAGAAGATCGTGACGCGCAAGTGGTACCCGATGGAGGCCGCGGTGGCGAAGGCCAAGGAGCTGGTCGGCGTCCCCTTCTGATCCCCGGCCCGCTGACGGTCCTTGATCACCAGGTCCGACCCATCGGCGCCGCCTGTGGCGTGGCGGGGTCGGACCTGATGATCAGCGGTGGGTGTGTGGCTTCTCGTGGTGGGACGGTGACCATGGTGAGCCGGTGCTGTCGCGCCTGTGCTCCCCACGAGATCGTTGTCTCGGAGCGCAGAGCCGCGCTGAGAGCGGTTCCTGGTGCCGATCCGGTGATCATGGACGGCAGGTCGCGCGGACCTCGCCGACTCCTGCCTGATGATCACCGGCTCGGCGCGGTGGGCCGTGGTGGGCTGCGCTGCCCTGTCGATCATGGAAGCGCGATGGGGTGGGGTGGCTCCGACGTCGCCTCTTGATCGCTGTCTCGGTGCGGCGGGCCGCGTGGTGCGCGGTTCCGTGTGCCGAGGTGGTGATCATGGTTGCGGTTGCGGTTGCGGTCGTGGGCGTGGTCGTGGTCGGGCAGGTCGGGCAGGTCGGGCAGGTCGGGCAGGTCGGACTGGTCGGGAGGGTCGGACTGGTCGGGAGGGTCGGACTGGTCGGGAGGGTCGGACTGGTCGGGAGGGTCGGACTGGTCGGGCTGATCACCGCTTCTGACTGGTCGGACCGGTTGGACTGGTCGGGATGGTCGGCGTTTCGGACCCATCGAGGCCGTATGTGGCATGAATGGGTCGCTGGTGGTGGTCGACGGTGCGGTAGGGGCCTGGCGACCGAGCGAGCAGAGGGCCCGCGCCCCGGTAGGGGATCATCGACGACACGCTGGGCGGCTGTCGTCGCGCCGGGCTGTGAAGAGTGACGCGTCCTGGGTCGGCGCGCCGAGCCGCCTTCATGATCACTTTCATGATGATCACTGTCCCGACGCCGGCAGCCGCGGTCTGCGCGGCTCGGTGTGCCGAGATGGGGATCATGAGCTGGGGCTCGGCCTGGCGCTCGCGCTGCGCTGGGTTCATCACCGTTTCTGACCGATCGCGGCCGCATATGGCGCGGGCGGGTCGCTGTTGCTGATCACTGCTGTCGTGGGGGCGGCGGTCGGGCGGGGGTCTCTGCCCGCGTCGGTGGTCGTGAGCTGGAGCGCAGCCCTCAGGGCTCAGCGGTCGGTCGGGCTGATCGCCGCTTCTGACCCATCGCGGCCGTAGGCGGCACGGATGGGTCACTTACGCTGATCATCACTGCTGTGGCGGCACGGCAGCGGCCGGGCGGGCGGTCTGTGCCAGTGGCTGGTGATCGTTGCCTGGGCGCGGGCGGCCGCGCTCGGCGCGGTTGCTCGAGCCGAGATAGTGATCATGGTGAGGTCGGTGGGTAGGGCTCGTTGAAACCCCTCCGGAAGATCATCGTCTGGGTACGCCCGGCCGTGGTGTGCGCGGCTCTGCGTACCGAGGTGGTGATCATGTCGGGTCGGGGCCCGGTGCGGTGGTGGTCGGCGCCCGGAGTCTGATCACCGGTGCTGGCGCAGTGAGGCCGTGTGTGGCGCGGGTGGGTCGCGCTTGCTGATCATCGTGCTGTCGGGTTGGGCGAGGGTCTGGCGGGCGAGGGTGCCCTGTCTCTGTCGGTGATCGTTGTCTGGGCGCGGGCGGCCGCGCTCGGCGCGGTGGTTCGAGCCGAGGTGGTGATCATGGGTAGGGCTGGCTGAAGCCTCGCCGGAAGATCATCGTCTGGGTGCGCCGGGCCGCGGTGTGCGCGGCTCAGCGCACCGAGGTGGTGATCATGTTGGGTCGGCGCCCGGAGTCTGATCACCGGTTCTGGCGCAGTGAGGCCGTGTGTGGCGTGAGTGGGTCGCGCTTGCTGATCATCGTGCTGTCGGGTCGGGCGAGGGTGCCCTGTCTCTGTCGGTGATCGTTGTCTGGGTGCGGGCGGCCGCGCTCGGCGCGGTGGTTCGAGCCGAGGTGGTGATCATGGGTAGGGCTGGCTGAAGCCTCGCCGGAAGATCATCGTCTGGGTGCGCCGGGCCGCGGTGTGCGCGGCTCTGCGTACCGAGGTGGTGATCATGTACCGGCTGGGTGCGGGCTGCTGCAGGTGGGGCGGTGATCATCGTCTGGGTGCGCCGGGCCGTGGTGTGCGCGGCTCAGCGTACCGAGGTGGTGATCATGTACCGGCTGGGTGCGGGCTGGTGCACGTAGGGCAGTGATCATCGTCTGGGTGCGCCGGGCCGCGGTGAGCGCGGCTCGGTGCGCCGGAGTGATGATCATGGGCTGGGTGCCTCCCGGGTCGGTGGCTGATCACCGGGTCTGACCCATCGCGGCCGATGCGGCGTTGATGGGTGATCTTCGGTGCGGGCGGGGCGAGGGGTCAGACCGTCACGCCCGCCGTCGCCAGCTCGTCGAGCTGCTCGTCGGTCAGGCCGAGGACCTCCGTCAGCACCTCGCGGGTGTGTTCGCCGAGGGCCGGGGCGGCGGAGCGCGGGGCCATGGGGGAGCGGGAGGCGACCCAGGGGACCGAGGGGAGCCTGCGCGGCCCGATCTCGGCGTGGCTGAGCTCCGGGTAGAAGCCGCGGGCGGCCAGCACCGGATGGGCGTGCACCTCGCCGAC
>NZ_JACBXB010000234.1 GCF_013870575.1 Pseudonocardia pini | reverse complement strand
CGGAGTGTCGGACCAGGTGACGGACGGGGTGTACGCGGTGGGCACGGACATGGCCCCCGGCAGGTACAAGACGGCGGGCGGCGGCAGCATCGGGATGTGCGCCTGGACGGTGTCCACGGATGGCAGCAAGGACTTCGACAAGGTCGTCGACGGCGGGTCGAGCGCCGGTCAGATGTACGCCACGGTGAAGGCGGGCCAGTACTTCGAGACCGTCGGCGGCTGCACCTGGACCACGGTCTGACCCTCGTGAGTGGCGATGGTCGCTATGGCGACCATCGCCACTCACCGGGGGTCAGGCGTTCCCGTCGAACAGGCTGGTGACCGAGCCGTCGTCGAAGACCTGGTGGATCGCCTCGGCGAGCAGCGGGGCGATCGGGAGCACGGTCATGGCCGGGAAGCGCTTCTCGTCCGGGATCGGCAGGGTGTCCGTGAAGATCACCTCGCGGGCACCGCAGGTGGAGAGCCGCTCGACCGCGGGCCCGGAGAGGACGCCGTGGGTGGCCGCGATGATCACGTCCTCCGCGCCCTCCTTGAGCAGGACCTCGGCGGTCTTCGCGACCGTGCCACCGGTGTCGATCATGTCGTCGATGACCACACAGGTCCGGCCCTGGACCTCGCCGACCACCCGGTTCGCCACGGCCTCGTTCGGCTTCAGCGGGTCCCGGGTCTTGTGGATGAACGCCAGCGGGGTGCCGCCGAGGGTCTCGGCCCAGCGCTCGGCCAGCCGCACGCGGCCGGAGTCCGGAGACACCACGGCCAGGTCCGCACCCGAGTAGCGCTCCTTGATGTGCCGCGCGAGCACCGGCAGGGCGAACAGGTGGTCCACCGGACCGTCGAAGAATCCCTGGATCTGGGACGTGTGCAGGTCGACCGTCATGATCCGGTCCGCCCCGGCCGTCTTGAACAGGTCCGCGACGAGCCGCGCCGTGATCGGCTCGCGGCCGCGGTGCTTCTTGTCCTGCCGCGCGTAGCCCCAGAACGGCATGACCACGGTGATCCGCTTGGCCGAGGCGCGCTTGAGCGCATCGACCATGATCAGCTGCTCCATGATCGCGTCGTTGATCGGCGCCGAGTGGGCCTGCAGGACGAACGCGTCGCACCCGCGGACGGACTCCTCGAAGCGGACGAAGATCTCGCCGTTCGCGAAGGAGTACGCCGACTGGGGGGTGATGGTGACGTCGAGCTCCTTGGCGACCTGCTCGGCCAGCTCGGGGTGCGTCCTCCCGGAGAAGAACATGAGGTTCTTCTTCGGCTGACCCGACATGGCACTCACTGTGCTGAGCCTCCTCGGCCGCTGTCGGCCGCCTCGTGGGCGGCCGCGTCGCTGGCCCGCGCGGCGGCCTCGGCCGCCGGCGTGCCGGGTCGCTTCCGTACGACCCATCCGTCGATGGTGCGCTGTGGCCCGGACGACACCGCGAGCGCCCCCGGTGGGACGTCCTCGCGGACCACGGTCCCGGCGCCCGTGTAGGCGCCGTCGCCGATGCTCACCGGCGCGATGAACATCGTGTCCGATCCGGTCCGGACATGGGAACCGATGGTCGTCCGGTTCTTGTTCACGCCGTCGTAGTTCACGAACACCGACGACGCGCCGATGTTGCTCTGCTCACCGATCGTCGCGTCCCCGACGTAGGTCAGGTGGGGGATCTTGCTGCCCCGCCCGATCTCCGCGTTCTTCGTCTCGACGAAGGTGCCGATCTTGCCGCCCTCGCCCAGCCGGGTGCCGGGCCGCAGGTAGGCGAACGGGCCCACGGTCGCGCCCGGTCCGATCCACGACGACGACCCGTGCGTGCGGACCACCGACGCCCCCTCGCCGACCTCGCAGTCGGTGAGGGTGGTGTCCGGGCCGACCGTCGCGCCGTCGCCGACCCTGGTGCGCCCACGCAGCTGCGTCCCGGGCTCGACGACGACGTCGCGACCCAGCGACACCTGCACGTCCAGCCAGGTCGTGGTGGGGTCCACGATGGTCGCGCCCGCCAGCATGGCCCGCCGCAGCGTCCGTCGGTTGAGCTCGGCGCGGACCTCCGCGAGCTGCACCCGGTCGTTCACGCCTGCGACCAGCCACGGGTCGTCGACGCGGACGGCCTCGACCCCGAGCCCGTCGGAGACCGCCAGCGCGACGAGGTCGGTCAGGTACAGCTCGCCCTGCGCGTTGTCCGTGCCCAGCCGGCTCAGTCCGGCGGCGAGGAAGGCCGCGTCGAAGGCGTAGACCCCGGAGTTGATCTCGGTGATCGCCTGCTGCTCGGGGGTGGCGTCCTTCTGCTCGACGATCGCGGTGACGCGTCCCTCGGATCGCACGATCCGACCGTAGCCGCTCGGGTCGGGCAGGTCGGTGGTCAGCAGCGTGACCGCTCCGGAGTGCGCCGCGAGCACCTGGCCGAAGGTCGAGGCGTCGAGGAGGGGGACGTCGCCGTAGGTGACCAGGACGGTGCCCGTCAGCCCGGCGGGCAGGGCGGCCAGCCCGCACCGGACGGCGTCGCCGGTCCCGTGCTGCTGCTCCTGGACACCCGTGTGGACCTCGCGGGCGATCTCGTCGGAGAGCAGGGCGAGCGCGGCGCCGACCTCCGTCCGGCCGTGTCCGACGACGACGGCGAGGTGCTCCGGTTCGAGCTCCGCCACGGCGTGCACGGCGTGCCCCAGCAGGCTCCGCCCGCCCAGCTCGTGCAGCACCTTCGGCGTGGTCGACCGCATCCGGGTGCCTTCCCCCGCGGCCAACACCACCGACGCGGTCGGTCGGGGAGAGTCGGGCATGAATGCTCCTTCGCGCCTCGGGTCCTCCGGCGCGGCGATCCTACGCGGGCCGGTCGTCACCGACCGCGCCCGCGCTCGTTGGCCCTCTCGGTCGAGACGTTCGGTACGGAAGGCGCACATGAGGAAGTGGCTCGTCGCGGCGGGGGCGCTCGCCGTCCTCGCCCTCGCACCGGGGACCGCGCTCGCGGGCCCAGGCGATCCCGCGCCGCCGCGGTGCACGGCGTGCGTGGACGTCGCGGCCAAGCAGGCCTGGCTGCTGCGCGACGGCGTCGTGGTCCGCGGTCCGGTCGCCGTCAGCCCCGGCGGGCAGGGCAAGGAGACCCCGCGCGGCGACTTCACGGTGGAGTGGAAGAACGTGAACCACCGCAGCAAGGAGTTCAACGACGCGTCGATGCCGTTCGCGGTCTTCTTCGCGCAGGGCGGCATCGGGTTCCACGAGGGGACGTTGGAGACCCCGTCCGCGGGCTGTGTGCGGCTGACCCGCGAGGAGGCCATCGAGTTCTACGACTTCCTCCAGGTCGGCGACGCCGTCCAGATCCGGTAGCCGACCGCTCGTCGTCCGCGGCCTACCGCCCGTCGCGGGTCGGCACGTCTCGGGTGTGTCGTGCGGGCGGACCGGGACTCCTGTGTGCAGAGACGTCCCGCGATCGGAGGCCCTGAACATGCCCACCCGCACGGCACGGACGGCCTGGAACGGTTCCCTCGAGGAGGGCTCCGGCCAGGTCGAGCTGACCAGCAGCAAGGTCGGCACGTACGAGGTCAGCTTCCCGAAGCGCGCCGCCGACGAGGCGGGGGGTACGACCAGCCCCGAGGAGCTGATCGCCGCCGCCCACTCGTCCTGCTACGCCATGCAGCTCTCGGCCCTCATCGGGCAGGAGGGCGCCACGCCCGAGTCGCTCGACGTGACCGCGGACGTGTCGCTCGGCCCGGACTCGGCGGGCGGCTTCCGCATCACCGGCATCGCGCTCACGGTCCGCGGTGAGGTGCCCGGCCTGGACGCGACCGCGTTCGAGAAGGCCGCGCAGAGCGCCAAGGAGAGCTGTCCGGTCAGCAAGGCCCTCACGGGCACCACGATCACGCTCGACGCAGCCCTGGAGTAGCTCCGGGGCGGGAGGAGACGACATGCGAACCATGCACGTCCTCAGGTGCACGGGGAACGGCCGCCAGGAGCCGCCGCCCCCGCCGCCGAAGCCGACCCACTGACCACGAGACGAGGGCCGTCCGCCGAGACCCGGCGGGCGGCCCTCGTCGTGTGCCCTTGCCCTCGGATCGGAATGCGGTCGGCCGGAGCAGAATGTGCGGACCTCAGACGGCGAACGCCCCGGCTGCCGGCAGCGTTGCAGTCTCTTGGTCCCACACAGGGTCAGCCGGCCGTCGACCCCGTCACGTCGATCTTCGTGATCATCAGCATCGGCACCGTCGTGCTCCCGCCGATCTGCGTGCCATAGGAGTACGACCCGACCACGGTCACCTCCGCCTTGAAGAGGTCGTCCTGCACCACCTGCGCCAGCGACACCCCCGACCCGGCACCGAGCACGGTATTCGTCTCGTAGTCCGCGTATCCGTACCTCACCTTGTGCGCCACGCCGTCCACGTTGGCTCGGAAGCCGTTGCTGCCCGTCGCGGAGTCGAACTGCTTGACCTCGCCGTAGACGACGATCCGCTCACCCTTGTGCGCCTCCGGATCCTTCGCGATGAGCAGCCACTCCCGTGCCGTGATCGTCTTCGCAGGCCCCGCGGCCACGGGTGCGACCGGGGCCGCGGAGGTCGTAGGCGCTGTGTGGGTCCTGACGGGCCCGGCCCCCGTCCCCGGCCACACCCTCGTCGAGCAGAGGTGCTGGGTGGCCAACCGGACGACGGCCTCCCCAGTCGCCTGCGACACCCGCTGTGCCGACGCGACCCCGGCCGCCACCGAGATGAACGTCTCGCCCTGCGGCTTCGCGCAGATCCCCTTGCCGACCTGGATGAGCGCGGCATCGTCGAGGTCGGCGAACCGGGGGGCAGCGGCACGTGTGGAGGCCATGAACTGACTCTCGGCTGCAGTGGTCGTCGACTCGGGCGAGCTGAGCGTGCCGATGAGCACGAACAACGTGGCGGCGAGGGCGAGCGCAGCCACGATCCCGCCGATCACGAAGGGGCGCTTCGACCTCCGCGGCGGCAGGCCGTTCGGCGAGTCGGTCGGGTGCTGCCGGCGCTGCTGCGGGATGCCGGGAGCGCCGTAGGTCGGCGGCTGGGATTGCATCCCGGCGGGCGGTCCGTAGGCCCCGTACTGCTGGGGCGGGGGCCCGTACGGCTGCTGCTGGGGTGGCTGCGTCACGCTCATCCATCGGTGTGACCTGTGGATCGTTACGGATCACACTGCGTCCCCGCCTGCTCCACGGCCCTCGCAGATCAGAACCCGAAGACAGCCCTGACCAGCCGCTCCGCCGCCAGGATTCGAACCTGGACCATCGGAACCAAAATCCGAGGTGCTGCCGTTACACCACGGCGGATCGCTGCTCCATCCTGTCACGGGCGACGTGATCTCCTCAGCCAGGTTGAGGAGATCCGCTCCACGGGGTTCCCGTGCGCAGGCCCAGGCGGGAAGGTGGAGGGGTGCTCAGCCTGCTGCCCGAACGTCTGGACAGGATGGTGCTGCTCGGCGCCCACTGCGACGACATCGCCGTCGGGGCTGGTGGCGCCCTGCTGGAGCTGTGCCGCGCCCATCCCGGGGTCGCGGTCACGGCGCTCGTCCTGACGGGCGGCGGGTCGCTGCGCGAGGAGGAGGAGCGGGCCGCGCTGACCGCCTTCTGCCCGGGGGCGAAGCTCGAGGTCGTGGTGCACGACCTGCCCGACGGGCGGCTCCCCGTCCGGTGGGAACGGGTCAGCCAGGCCCTGGAGGAGGTCCGCGGGCGCGGCGAGCCGGACCTCGTGCTGGCCCCGTCGGCGCACGACGCGCAGCCGGACCACAAGGTGCTGGCCGAGATCGTCCCGACGGTGTTCCGGGACCACCTCTCCCTCGGCTACGAGCTGCTGAGCTGGGAGGGCGACCTCGTGCAGCCGACGGCGTTCCTCCCGCTCGCCGAGCCCGTGCTGCGGGAGAAGATCGCCAAGCTGCACGAGCACTACGGCAGCCAGCAGGACCGCGCCTGGTTCGATCCCGAGACCTTCGCCGGGCTCGCCCGGGTGCGTGGGGTGCAGTGCCACGCGCGCTACGCCGAGGGCTTCCACCTGGGGCGGGTCGTGCTCGGCGTCGCGCCCCTGACGGGCCTCGACCCGGTGTAGGCGGAGGTTGCGGAGCCGACCGCCCGCCCCGGACACTCGGCTGCATGTGCCGCAACATCCGCACCCTGCACAACTTCGAGCCGCCCGCCACGACCGACGAGGTCCAGGCGGCCGCGCTGCAGTACGTGCGCAAGGTCAGTGGGTCCGCGAAGCCGTCACAGGCCAACCAGGAGGCCTTCGAGCGGGCCGTGGCGGAGATCGCCCACGTGACCCAGCACCTGCTCGCGGACCTGGTGACCACGGCCCCGCCGAAGGACCGCGGGGTGGAGGCCGCGAAGGCCCGTGCCCGCGCGCAGGAGCGCTACGCCCGCGACTAGGCGTGTCTCCCGATCCGGCGCCGCCGGGGGCGGCGTGGGCGCCGGGAGCGGTGGCGGCCGACGGAGCGTCACGGCCTAGTTTGGACGGGTGGTCCGTAGCTACCTCCGCTTCCCCCACCTCTCCGGCGACACCCTCGTGTTCGTGGCCGAGGACGACGTCTGGACGGCCCCCCTCGCGGGCGGCAGGGCGACCCGACTGACCGCGGACGGCGTCCCGGTCAAGAACCCGCGGTTCTCCCCGGACGGCTCGCTCGTGGCCTGGACGTCCGCGAAGGACGGTGCTCCGGAGGTCCGGGTGGCCGACGCGGACGGCGGCGCGGCCCGCCGCGTGACGTTCTGGGGCGACCTGCGGACCAGGCTGGCGGGCTGGACCCCGGACGGCCGGGTCGTGGCGACCTCCGCGACCCGCGAGCACACCTTCGCCAACACGTGGGCCTACGCGGTCCCCGCGCTCGGCGGGCGCCCCCACCGGCTCCCGTACGGCCCGGTCTCCGCGGTCTCCTACGCGGGCTCGGGCGTGCTGGTCGGCCGCACGATGGCCCGCGACATGGCCTGGTGGAAGCGCTACCGGGGCGGCACCGCGGGCAAGATCTGGTGGGACCCCGAGGGCGCCGGCGAGTTCACCCGGATCCTCACCGAGCTCGACGGGCAGCTGGACGCCCCGATGCTCGTCGCGCAGGGCGACGGCGCGACCAGGATCGCGTTCCTCTCCGACCACGAGGGCTGGGGCAACGTCTACTCGGTCGACCTGGCCGGGAACGGTCTGCGCAGGCACACGGACCACGGCGCGACCGTCGAGTTCTACGCCCGGCACGCGAGCACCGACGGCGAGCGGATCGTCTACGAGTCCGCGGGCGAGCTCTACCTCCTGGAGTCCCTGGACGCCGAACCGCAGCGGCTCGACGTCCGCCTCGCAGGCCCCCGC
>NZ_JACBXB010000233.1 GCF_013870575.1 Pseudonocardia pini | reverse complement strand
CGGACGACGGCGGGCGACACCGGAGAGGCCGCTGACCGTGCTGGTCAGCGGCGGCAAGATGACCAAGGCACTGGCGCTGGCCCGCGCGTTCCACGGGGCCGGGCACCGCGTCGTGCTCGTCGAGCAGCACCGCTACCGCTGGAGCGGGCACCGGTTCTCCCGGGCCGTCTCGGCCTTCCACGTCGTGCCCGCACCCGACGCGCCGGACTACGTCGAGCGGTTGACCGAGATCGCCCGGGCCGAGGGCGTCGACGTCTACGTCCCGGTCTGCAGCCCGCTGGCCAGCCGGTACGACGCGCTGGCCAAGCGGGCCCTGGAACCCTTCTGCGAGGTCGTCCACCCGGACGCGGACACCGTGGCGATGCTCGACGACAAGCACCGCTTCGCCGCGACCGCGGCGGAGCTGGGCCTGCTCGTGCCGGACACCCACCGGATCACCGACCCGCAGCAGGTCCTCGACTTCGACTTCCCCCCGGGCCGCGCGTACATCCTCAAGAGCATCGCCTACGACCCGGTCCGCCGGATGGACCTCACCCGCCTCCCACGGCCCACCCCCGCGGAGACCGCACGTTTCGTGCAGGCGCTGCCGATCTCCCCCGACGACCCGTGGATCCTGCAGGAGTTCGTGGAGGGCACCGAGTACTGCACGCACAGCACGGTCCGGGAGGGGCACGTCCAGCTGCACTGCTGCTGCCCGTCGTCGGGCTTCCAGCTGAACTACGAGATGGTCGAGCACCCGGCGATCGCGGCATGGGTGGACCGGTTCGTGGGCGCGCTCGGTGTGACCGGCCAGCTCTCGTTCGACTTCATGGAGACGCCGGACGGCCGGGTCTACGCCCTGGAGTGCAACCCGCGGACGCACTCGGCGATCACCATGTTCTACGACCACCCGGGCCTCGCCGCGGCCTACCTGGAGACCGGCGGACCCACCGTGCTGCCGACCCTGCGCAGCAGACCGACCTACTGGCTCTACCACGAGCTGGGGCAGCTGCTGCGGCGTCCGTCGACGCTGCGCGAACGGCTCCGCGTCGTGCTGCGCGGCAAGGAGGCGCTGCTGGAGACGGCGGACCCGCTGCCGTTCCTGCTGGTCCCGCACCTGCAGATCGCGAGCCTGCTGCTCGACGACCTCCGCCGCGGCAAGGACTGGGTGAAGATCGACTTCAACATCGGCAAGCTCGTCGAACCGGCCGGTGACTGATGGCCCGCGTGCTGCACCTCGTCGGCTCGGCCGTCGACGACTTCTTCTGCGACCTGTCCCGGCTCTACGCCGCGGACTGCCTGGAGGCGACCGCGGGCTCCCACGACTCCCTCGTGGCGTACGTGACGCCGGACGGGGCCTGGCGGTTCCCCGCCGACCTCGGCCCGACGGCGATCGCGGCGGCCACGCCGATGAGCCTCGCCGCGGCCGTCGCCGTCGTGGCGGGTGCCGGGGTCGACGTCATGGTCCCGCAGATGTTCTGCCCGCCCGGCATGACGCACCACCGCGCCCTGTTCGACCTCCTCGGTGTCCCGTACCTGGGCAACCCGCCGGACGTCATGGCCCTCGGGGCGGACAAGGCGAAGGCCCGCGCCGTCGTCGCCGCGGCCGGGGTCGCCGTGCCCGCCGGGGAGGTGGTGCGACCCGGTGAGCGGCCCGCCGTCGGCCTGCCCGCGGTGGTCAAGCCGGTCGACGCGGACAACTCCGTCGGCGTCACGCTCGTGCGTGATCCCGGGGAGATGGAGGCGGCACTGAAGGAGGCGCACCGGCACTCGGCGGCGGCGTTGGTGGAGGAGTTCGTGCCGCTCGGCCGGGAGGTGCGGTGCGGGGTCGTCGACCGCGGCGGGCTCCGCTGCCTCCCGCTCGAGGAGTACGCGATGGATCCCGACGACAAGCCCGTCCGGCTCGCCGCGGACAAGCTCGCCCGCGATCCCGGCGGTGACCTGCGCCTGGTGGCCAAGGACCCGTCGCGCGCGTGGATCGTCGATCCCGGCGACCCGGTCACCGAGGTGGTCCAGCAGGCGGCGCTGGCCTGCTACCGCGCCCTGGGCTGTCGGCACTACGGCCTGTTCGACTTCCGGATCGACCCGCAGGGCCGCCCGTGGTTCCTGGAGGCGGGGCTGTACTGCTCGTTCGCCCGCGCGTCGGTGGTCGCGACGATGGCCGAGGCCGCGGGGATCGGCGTCGCCGAGCTGTTCGACGACCTCGTCGCGGCGGTGCTGTGCTGAGCGGGGACCGGCACGTTCCCCGCGACCATGCCGCGGTGCATGACCCGGTCCCCCACCACCCCGGAGTGGTCGGCGCGGTGCAGCACACAGGCGTTGTCCCAGATCACGAGGTCGCCCGGGGACCAGGCGTGCCGCAGCACGTTGTCCGCGCGGGTGGAGTGCGCGAACAGGTACTCGACGGTCTCGCGGGACTCCGCCTCCGACATCCCGCTGACGGCCACGCACCGCGCCGGGGTGGACAGGTAGAGCGCCGTCCGCCCCGAGACCGGGTGCCGCCGCAGGACCGGGTGCTCGGCCTCGGTCTCGGCACCCGCCTCCCCCGGCGCGACACCCGTCACCACGTGCCGGATCGTGCGGCCCGCGAGCTTCTCGCGCATCGCGGGCGGCAGGGTCTCGAACGCGTGGTACTGGTTGGTGAACTGGGTGGCGCCGCCCTGCGCCGGCACCGCGACGGCCCGCAGCGCGGTGTAGGCGGGCGGCCGCGCGACGTAGCTCGTGTCGACGTGGAAGGTGCTGCGCGGCGGGGTCGCCCGCCCGACGTTGCTGATCACGTTCAGGTCCGGGAACCCGGGCAGCGGCGTCTCCCCGGGGGTGAACGCGAGCGGGCCGAACGCCTGCAGGAAGGCCCGGAACGCGGCGTCGTCGATCTCCTGGTCGGGCAGGACCAGCACGCCGTGCTCGGCGAGCAGGTCGACGAGGGCGGCGGCGCAGGTGGTGAGGTCGAGGTCGGTCACCGTGGCCCCGACCGGGTGCAGCGCTGCGGTGTCCATGGGTCCAGTCTGCGGTCGGGCGCCGCCTCCCGCGCGGCGACGCTAACGGTGCCCCCGCCATGATCGACCCTCCGGCCGAGGGGGTGCACTGTGGCCGACGGCGTCGCGGGCAAGACCATTCTGATCACCGGCACCGCACGGGGCTGCGGCCGCGTGCTCGCCGAGGCGTTCGCCGCCGAGGGGGCCTCCGTCGTCGGCTGTGACGTCGACGTCGACCGCGGGCGCGAGGTCGCCGACCGGGTCCGTTCGGGCGGCGGCCGGATGACCTTCGTCGAGGCCGACGTGACGGACGAGGACGCGGTCCGCGCGGTCCTGGCGCACGTCGCGGACACTCACGGCAGGCTGGACGGGGCGGTCAACAACGCGGGCACCGAGACCACCGGCCTGATCGCGGACGCCGACGGCGACGTCGTCGACCGGCTGCTCGCCGTGAACGTCAAGGGGGTCCTGCACTCCCTCAAGCACGAGCTGGCTGCGCTGAAGGCCGCGGGCGGCGGGGCGATCGTGAACATGTCGTCGGTGACCAGCGACATGACGGCGGTGCCCGCGAACGGGGTCTACGCCGCCACCAAGGGCGCGGTCGACGCGTTGACCAAGGCCGCGGCCGTCGAGGCGGCCGCGGACGGGATCAGCGTCAACGCGCTCGCGTTCGCCGCCGTCGACATCCCGGACGACATGTTCTGGCGGTTCCTCGACGACCGGGGCATCCCGGTCGAGACGATCGTGGCGGCCTTCCCCGTCAAGCGGCTCGCACGCCCGGCCGAGCTCGTCGCGGCGGTGCGCTACCTGCTCTCCGACGACGCCCGGTTCGTCACCGGCACCACCCTCGTCCTGGACGGCGGGTACACGGCGCAGTGAGCACCGGTCCCCGACCGTTCACGCCGGGTCGGCCGGAGCACCCGGCTCGGCCGGTCGGGCAGCCCGGCGACGTCGAGCAGGGAGGCCAGGATCCTCACCGGGAGAACAGGTCGCCCGTCAGGTAGAGGTCCCAGTCCGCCGCCGTCAGGCCGTGGCCGCCCGCGCGGAGGTGGTAGCTCATCGCCGGGCCGCGGAAACCCGTGCCGGTGGCAGGCGGCCAGGCCGCCGAGGGCAGACCGGTGTCACCCAGCCCGTAGAGCGCGTACACCGGCGCGGCGGCGCCGTAGGCCAGGAACTCGCCCTCCGGGTCGGCGTTCGCGTCCTCCGTCGCGCTCGCGACGACGACGCGGCGCGGCGCCACGAGTGCCAGCAGCTCGTGCTGGTCCACGGGCAGCTCGTCCACCCGGTCATCGAAGGCCTTGTACGTCTGGGCGAACCAGTGCGGGAAGGACCCGTTGATGCGCGCGACGGTCTCGCCGCCGCCCCCACCCTCGCCGCGGCGGGCGAGCTTGGTCCCGGTCGAGCCCGCGTTGTGGGGGATGACCACCGCGAAGCGGGTGTCCTGCGCCCCGGCCCACAACGCCGCCTTGCCGCTGCGCGAGTGCCCGATCACGGCCACCTTCGCGGGGTCGATGTCCGGGTCGGTCTGCAGGTAGTCCATCGCCCGGCTCGCCCCCCAGGCCCACGCGCTGATCGTGCGGCCCGCGTCGTCGGGAAGCTCCTGGTCGGCGGGGTGGAACAGGTCGATCATCCTGCTGCGGTACTCGTCGCGGTCGTCGAGGGCGATGCCGCGGGCGTCGAGGACCGCGAACGCGTAGCCGGCCTCGGTGATCCGCGAGATCGGCGCGTAGCCGGACGACCGGTCCGGGTCGTCGCCCACCTCGCCGCGGTGGTCGATCATCAGGAACGTGCCCCGCGGTGTGCCCTCGGCCTTCGGCAGGAACAGCCGGACGTCGAAGCTCCGGGTCCCCTGTGGACCGGTCACGGTGATCGTGACGACCTTGCGCGTGAGGCCCGCGACCTCCGACGAGGCCACGTCGAAGGTCTGCGCGGTCGGCGCGGGCAGGCTCTGCCCGTACACGTTCTCCCGGAACGCGGCGAGCAGCTCGGGGCGGCGGGTGGTCTCCCACTGCGCGGGCGTGGTCACGGCGCTGCCGTCGTCGTCGCGCAGCGGGTCCGGGTACTCCTGGCCGTCGATCGTCACGGTCCTCGCGGCCGGTGCCGCGAACGCCGTCTCCGGGAGCAGCGCGCCCATCGCCAGGACGAGGAGCGCGCACGTCACGATCCTCGTCACGGCGTGCGGTCGAGAGGTCCGGCTCGGGGTACGCACGAGCCGGAATCTACGCAGCGCGGCCCACCCCGCAACTACGGTCCGCTCATCGGATGACGATTCCGTGTCCCGAGAGAGTGACAGGAGCCCCGTGAAGCGCATCGTCCTCGACTGCGACCCCGGCCACGACGACGCCTTCGCGCTGTTCGTCGCCCTCGGCAGCCCGGAGCTGGAGGTCGCCGCCGTGACCACGGTGTGCGGCAACCAGGACGTCGAGCGGGTCACCGCCAACACCCTCGCCCTGCTCGGCCACCTCGGGGTCCACGACGTTCCGGTGGCCCGTGGGGCCGAGCGCCCGCTCGTCCGAGAGCACCGGCCCGCCCCCGACATCCACGGCGAGAGCGGCCTGGACGGCCCGGAGCTCGCGCCCGGGTGCCGAGCTGATCGTCGACCTCGTCATGGCCGAACCCGGCCTGACGCTCGTCGCCACCGGCCCGCTCACGAACCTCGCCCTGGCGCTGCGCCGCGAGCCGCGGATCGCCGAGCACGTCGCCGGGGTGGCGATCATGGGCGGCGCTGTGACCACGGGGAACGTCACCGCCTCGGCCGAGTTCAACGTCTTCGTCGACCCGGAGGCGGCGGCGGAGGTGTTCGCCGCGCCCTGGACCGTTACGATGATGGGGCTCGAGGTCAGCCACCAGGCCCTCGCCGACGAGACCGTCCGGGAGCGGCTCGCCGCCCTGGGGACCCGCACCGGCGTCCTCGCCGGCGAGCTGCTGGAGTTCTTCGGCGCCCGCTACCTCGAACACCAGGGGTTCGCCGCTCCCCCGGTGCACGACCTCTGCCCCGTCGTGCACCTGATCGCGCCCGAGCTGTTCACCACCGTGTCCGCGCCGGTCGCGGTCGAGGTGGCGGGCGGCCTCACCCGCGGCCGGACCGTCGTCGACCTGCGAGACGGCGCCCCCGGCCCGCGGCACGTCGTCGCCACCGGGCTCGACGGACCCCGGTTCTGGGAGGTCACGCTCGCCGCCCTCGCCCGCCTGCCGTGACCGCGGGGTCCCGGTAGCCTCGGCGGCCACCGAGGGAGGTCGGATGAGCGAGGACCGGGCACGCCACCACGCGGACCTGGCGGAGGCGCACATCGCCGCGGAGGACGCCGCGGCCCATGCCGCCCTCGCCGCCTACTACGCCTCGGTCGAGACCAACGAGCTCCTGCGGCAGCTCCTGGTCGGCCGACCGGGCCTCCCGGTCCCGGAGCGGCCCCGCCCGCCGGGTCGGGAGCCGTCGCCGATCCCCACGACGCCACCACCGCCGAGGCCGGGCCTCCCGCCCGACATCACGATGCGCGGGCCCGCCTAGTGTCTCTCGATCCGGCGCCGCAGGGCCCGGTGGTCCTCGCGGCTCCGTCGACCCCCACCCACCCAGCCCCGGAGCCTCGACCGTGCCCCCGTTCACGGTGAACCCCCAGCGTCTCGACCCGTACAAGAGCTTCACTTTCCGCGTGCGGTGGGACGGTCGCTACGTCGCCGGGG
The DNA here is from genome assembly GCF_013870575.1 of Pseudonocardia pini. Lineage (GTDB taxonomy): Bacteria > Actinomycetota > Actinomycetes > Mycobacteriales > Pseudonocardiaceae > Pseudonocardia > Pseudonocardia pini. The sequence continues at coordinate 630 of NZ_JACBXB010000233.1, read as the reverse complement.
TCACGAGGATCAGCGCACTCAGACGGTCCACCGAGGTGATCGAGCATCGTGAGGGCGGCGACCCGTCGACCGCTCGGCGCTCACCCGGCCGCACCTCCTTCGACCCGGTCAGGCTGGAACGCGGTGTCACCCACGACACCGAGTTCGAGAGGTGGGCCGGGCAGGTGTGGACCCTCGGCGCCGGGCTCGGCGCCGAGGTGTCGCTGAAGGACTTCCGGAAGGACGTCGGGCTCGAGCTCTACAACGAGAGCGGGCAGCTGGTGATCGCCTACCGCATCCTTCGCTGCTGGGTCTCGCAGTACCAGGCACTGCCGGAGCTCGACGCGTCGGGAGACGCGGTGGCCATCGAGAGCATCACGCTGGAGAACGAGGGCTGGGAGCGCGACACGGAGGTCCAGGAACCTCAGGAGCCCGGATCCTGACCCACCCGGTCCGGGCGAGGGGCGTCGACGGCGCTGGTGCGGGCGGTGCGGGCGACTCCATACTGCACCGGTGCAGCAGCCGGGTGAGGCGGCGTCCTTCGTCGGTCGAGGGACCGAGCTGGCGGCGCTGACCGGGCACTCGCTCGCCGGGGAGGGTGGGCTCACGCTGCTGACCGGGGAGGCCGGGTCGGGGAAGTCCCGGATGCTG
>NZ_JACBXB010000232.1 GCF_013870575.1 Pseudonocardia pini | reverse complement strand
GGTGGGGGTTCCCGGTCGGCGCGGTCGGGCACGTCCCGGTCCTGGGACACGGTGTCGAGGTCGGCGCGGTGCAGGCCTGCTGATGCCCCTTTCGTGCCGGTTCGGGCGGGTCCCGCGCGCCGGGTGCGGAGGTCGCCGCTAGGTTCGGGGTGTGCGCTCCCTGACGCGATCCGTCGCAGGCACGGTCCTGGCCCTGCTCACCGTCCTGCTGACCCTGGCCGCCTGCTCCGCGGATCCGACCCCGCCGGCGCCCGCCACGCCGTCGGCCACCCCGGAGAGCGCCCCGTCGGCGGCCCCCGTGGACCCGAACGCCGTGCTCGAACCCGGGCAGCCCCGGCTGCTCGCCTCCGGCCTGGAGGTGCCCTGGGGCGTCGCCTTCCTCCCGGACGGGTCCGCGCTGGTCACCGAGCGGATCCCGGCCACGATCTCGCGGGTCGCGCCGGACGGGACGGTCACCCGGCTGGGCAAGGTCGAGGGCGTCACGCCGACGGGCGAGGGCGGGCTGCTCGGCATCGCGCTCTCCCCGGACTACGCGACCGATCGCACGCTCTTCGTCATGTTCACGACGTCGAACGACAACCGGGTCATGAAGATCGTCGCGAACCCGGACGGGACGATCGACGGCTCCCGCGACAACCAGCAGGAGGTCGTCACCGGGATCACCAAGGGCGGCAACCACGACGGCGGGAGGCTCGCCTTCGGGCCCGACGGCTACCTCTACATCACCGCGGGCGAGGCGGGCCGCGGCGAACCCGCCCAGGAGCGCGACGACATCGGCGGCAAGATCCTGCGGGTCACCGCGGACGGCGAGCCCGCACCCGGCAACCCGTTCGGCACGCAGGTCTACACGCTCGGCCACCGCAACCCGCAGGGCCTGGCCTGGACGCCGGACGGCACGCTCTACGCCGCCGAGTTCGGCCAGCAGACGTGGGACGAGATCAACCGGCTGCAGCCCGGCGGCAACTACGGCTGGCCGACGGTCGAGGGGCAGGAGGGGCGGGACGGGTTCGTCGACCCGCTGGCCCAGCAGGCCGTGCGCAACGCCTCCTGGAGCGGCCTGGCCTACGCGGGCGGCTCGCTCTACGTCGGCGCGCTGCGCGGGGAGCGGCTGTTCCGCTACCCGGTGAACCCGGACGGGACCCTGAGCGAGGCGCAGGTCCTGTTCGACGAGGAGTTCGGCCGCATCCGCACCGTCGCGACCACCCCGGACGGCAGGTCGCTCTGGTTCACCACGAGCAACCGGGACGGCCGCGGCGACCCGCGTCAGGACGACGACAAGATCTACGTCCTCCCGCTGGCCTGACCGGAGCGCAGTGTGGGTGGTGTGGAGACGTCGACGTCGGCCGGTGCGGTGCGCGGGACCGAGAAGGACGGGATCGCGCGGTATCTCGGCGTGCCCTTCGCCGACCCGCCCGTGCGCTTCGCGGCGCCCGTGCCCCGCACGCCCTGGGAGGGCGTCCGGGACTGCACCTCGCCCGGGCCCACCGCGCCGCAGCCGCCGCGCACCTTCGGCCCGCTGGACCTCATGCCGGTGATCGGGGAGGCCCGCAGCGGCGAGGACTACCTCACCGTGGACGTCTGGACGCCCGGGGGGACCGACCTGCCCGTGATGGTGTTCCTGCACGGCGGCGCGTTCGTCGCGGGCGGGCCCGGCGCGCCCGCGTACGACGGGACGGCGCTCGCGCGGGCGGGCGTGGTGCTGGTGTCGGTGACCTACCGGCTGGGGATCGAGGGGTTCCTGCCCGTCGGGGACACCAACGTCGGGCTGCGGGACCAGGTCGCTGCGTCCTCGTAGGACAGCGGGCCGCCGGCGCCGACGTGGTCGGAGAGCCGGTGTCCCTGCAGGTACTCGGTCACGACGAGGTCGACCCCGCCGTCGTGCAGGACGTCGTGCACGGCCAGCAGCCCGGGGTCGCGGAGCACCCCGATGAACCGGGCCTCGCGCAGCAGCGCCTCGCGGAAGCGGGTGTGGTCGGCGGGCCCGGGGCGCCCCGGCAGCTCGAGCTCTCGGACGACGACCTGTCTGCCGGTCACCCGGTCCTGCGCACGCCAGACGGGGCCCAGGGCACCGGCACCGAGGCCGTCGAGCACCACGTACCGGCCCCCGACGAGCCGACTGGGTTTCACGAGCCGAACCGGACGGTCACGGGCGCGTGGTCGGACCAGCGCGAGTCGTAGCTCGACGCCCGCTCCACGCGCGCCTCGACGGGGGCCAGGCCGGGGGTGGCGAGCACGTGGTCGATCCGCCAGCCCGCGTCGTTGTCGAAGGCGCGGCCGCGGTAGGACCACCAGGTGTAGGGCCCGTCGACGCCCGGGTGCAGCGCCCGCACGGTGTCCTGCCAGCCGCTCGCGCACAGGTCGGCGAGCCAGGCGCGCTCGTGCGGGAGGAAACCCGAGTGCGCGAGGTTGTTCCGCCAGGCCCGGATGTCCGCCTCGGCGGGTGCGATGTTGAAGTCCCCGGCGACGACCATCTCGCGGCCGTCGGCGACCGTCTTGCCCAGGTGCTCGGCGAGGGCCGCCAGGAACCGGTCCTTCTCCTCCTGCTTGGGGGTGCCCGCCTGACCCTTCGGCAGGTACAGCGAGGCGACGGTCAGCCCGGGCAGGTCGACCTCGACGTACCGCCCGTGCCCCGCGAACTCCGCGGCGCCGATCCCGGTGCGCACGGCGAGCGGCGCCTCGCGGCTGAGGATCGCGACGCCGTTGCGGCCCTTCGCCGACGCCGGGTCGAGGGTGAGGTGCAGGCCCGCGGTGGCGGCGAGGAACTCCCGCGGGAGCTCGACGGCGAGGGCGCGCACCTCCTGCAGGCACACGACGTCCGCGCTCGTCCCCGCCAGCCACTCCAGAAAGCCCTTGGTGGAGGCCGCCCGGATGCCGTTGACGTTCGCCGTACCGACGGTGACCGGGGTCAGCAGGTGCTCCCCTCGGTCGCGGCGAGCCGCTCGTTGACCGCCCAGCGGTTGTCGCCGACGAGCTTGCGGAAGCCGTTCTCGATCAGCCCCGGCTCGGCGTCGACGCGGATGCCGGGGGCGAGCTGGTCGACCGGTTCGAACTGGGTGGAGGCGCTGCGGTAGACGTCGAGCGGGGCGGCACCCTGGACGGCCATCACGCAGCCGGTCTCGTTGGTGGTGCCGGTGCCCTGGGTGAACAGCGCGATGACGGCCAGCACGGTCCCGGCGAGCAACACGAACGTCCAGCCCCTGAAGGACGCAGCCTCCAGCTTGGGCACCGTGAACTTGGGCCGCAGCGCCATGATCCCTCCCCCGTGACACACCCATCCTCACCGTAGCGGAGCCCGTCCGCGAATCGTGCGACGTCGGCGACCTCCGGGTGAACCAGGACGCGCGTACGGGATAGCGTGGGGGCGACAAGGGTCGATGAGGTCCGCATCTGGTCAGCGAGGAGAGACGTGAAGGTCATCTACACCTATACGGACGAGGCGCCGGCGCTGGCGACCCACTCGTTCCTGCCGGTCATCGAGGCCTACGCGGGCAAGGCGGGCATCGCGGTCGAGACCCGCGACATCTCCCTCGCGGGCCGGATCCTGGCGCAGTTCCCCGACCTGCTGACGGCCGACCAGAAGGTGTCGGACGCGCTCGGCGAGCTGGGCGAGCTGGCCAAGACGCCCGAGGCCAACATCATCAAGCTGCCGAACGTCTCCGCGTCGATCCCGCAGCTCAAGGCCGCCGTCAAGGAGCTGCAGGCGGCCGGGTTCGCGGTGCCGGACTACCCGGAGAACCCGCAGACGGACGCCGAGAAGGCGGCCCGCGCGGCGTACGACGCCGTGAAGGGCTCCGCGGTCAACCCGGTGCTGCGCGAGGGCAACTCGGACCGCCGCGCCCCCGCGTCGGTCAAGAACTTCGCCAAGAAGCACCCGCACTCGATGGGCGCCTGGTCGAAGGACTCGACGTCGCACGTCTCCACGATGAGCGCGGGGGACTTCCGGCACTCCGAGAAGTCGGTGACCCTCCCGGCGGCCACCACGCTGCGGATCGTGCACACCGCCGCCGACGGCACCGAGACCGTGCTCAAGGACGGGCTGAAGGTGCTCGAGGGCGAGATCGTCGACGCCGCGGTGATGAGCGCCGCCGCGCTGAACACCTTCCTCGCCGAGCAGGTCGCCGACGCCGCCGACAAGGGCGTGCTGTTCTCGGTGCACCTCAAGGCCACGATGATGAAGGTGTCCGACCCGATCCTGTTCGGGCACGCGGTCCGCGCCTACTTCAAGGACGTGTTCGCGCAGTACGGCGCGGACCTCGCCTCCGTCGGCGCCTCGCCGAACGACGGCCTCGCCTCGGTGCTCACCGCGCTGGACAAGCTCCCGGCGGAGAAGAAGGAGGCCATCTCCGCGGCGATCGAGGCCGGCTACAGCTCCGGCCCGCGGCTGGCGATGGTCGACTCCTCGCGCGGGATCACCAACCTCCACGTGCCGTCCGACGTCATCATCGACGCCTCGATGCCGGCCGCGATCCGGACGTCGGGCCAGATGTGGAACGCCGACGACGCCCAGCAGGACACCAAGTTCGTCATCCCGGACTCGTCCTACGCGCCGCTCTACGCCGAGACCGTGGACTTCTGCCGCGAGCACGGCGCCTTCGACCCCACGACCATGGGCACCACGCCCAACGTCGGCCTGATGGCGCAGAAGGCCGAGGAGTACGGCTCGCACGACAAGACCTTCGAGATCGAGACCGCGGGCACCGTCCGGGTCCTCGACGGCGACACCGTCCTCCTCGAGCACGCGGTCGAGCCCGGCGACATCTGGCGCGCCTGCCAGACCAAGGACGCGCCGATCCGCAACTGGGTGGAGCTGGCCGTCGGGCGGGCGAAGGCCACCGGGTGGCCCGCCGTGTTCTGGCTGGACGAGACCCGCGGGCACGACGCCGAGGTGATCAAGAAGGTGAAGGCCCAGCTCGCCGAGCTGGACACCGACGGCCTCACGATCGAGATCCTCCCGGTCGCCGAGGCCACCCGGTACACGCTCAAGCGGGCCAAGGCGGGCGAGGACACCATCTCGGTCACCGGCAACGTGCTGCGGGACTACCTGACCGACCTCTTCCCGATCCTCGAGCTCGGGACCAGCGCGAAGATGCTCTCGATCGTCCCGCTGATGAACGGCGGCGGGCTGTTCGAGACCGGCGCGGGCGGGTCGGCGCCGAAGCACGTGCAGCAGCTGGTCAAGGAGAACCACCTGCGGTGGGACTCCCTGGGCGAGTTCCTCGCGCTGGCCGTCTCGCTGGAGTTCCTGGCCGACGCGGACGACAACGCCCGCGCCCGGCTGCTCGGCACGGCTCTCGACGCGGCCACCGGCACGCTCCTCGAGACGGGCCGGTCGCCGTCGCGCAAGGTCGGCGAGATCGACAACCGCGGCTCGCACTTCTACGTCGCGCTGTACTGGGCGCAGGAGCTGGCGCGGCAGACCGAGGACCCGGAGCTGGCGTCGATCTTCGCCCCGCTCGCGGAGAAGCTCGCCGCGGCGGAGTCGACGATCGTCGAGGAGCTCACCGCGGTCCAGGGCGAGCCGGTCGACCTCGGCGGGTACTACTTCGTCGACAAGGCCAAGACCGACGCGGTCATGAAGCCGAGCAAGACCTTCAACGAGGCCCTCGCCGCCTTCTGACCTGTGAGCGGCGATGGTCGCCATGGCGACCATCGCCGCTCACGACCAGGTCAGGTGCTGGAGACGCCGGGGATGCGGCCGTCGCGGAAGGCGTCGACGAACAACGCGTGGTCGACCCGGACCTGGGCGGCGTAGGAGTGGGCGAAGTCGGTCACCCAGGACACGAACTCCTCCTCCCGACCCGCCACGACGTGCGCGATCGCCTCCTCGGTCTGGAAGCCGACGAGGGTGTTGTCGGCGTCCGAGTCCGCCACGCAGTGGATCTTCGCCGTGGCCCGCCCCAGGTACTCGACCACCGGCGCGATGTCCGCGGGCTCGGTGAGGTCGGACCAGTCCAGGTCCGCCTCGTAGGGCGACACCTCGCTGACCACGAACCCGACGCCGTCGATCTCGGTCCACCCCAGGTGCCGGTCCGCGTGGGCCTGCAGCGCCCGCTGGCTCAGCACCGTGCGGTGCCCGTGGTGCTCGAAGGCCTGCGCGACCCGGGGATCGGTGACGACCCGGGACGGCGCCGCGACGTTCCCCTGCTTCATCGAGAGCACCACGTCGTTGTCCAACGCCTGGTTGTAGCCCTCGATCAGGACCGTGTACGCGGGCAGCCCCGCCGACCCGATGCCGAAGCCGGACTTCCCGGCCAGGTCCTTGATCGCGTAGGTCACGCCCGCACTGCGGCCCTGCGGGATCGTGCCGAGGTACCGCTCGAAGGCGCTCTCGACGCGGGCCCGCTCGGCGTCGTCGAGCCTGCGGACGGACGGGCCCGCGCGCAGGATCCGGTCGAAGCCCTCGGTCTCGGTGATCGCGTCGAGCAGCGCGACGCGGGTGGCGAGCTTCGCGCGCAGCAGCGCCTGCTGCACCGGGCCCTCGGTGGTGTCGAGGCGCAGCGCGAAGTCACGGTCGTCCGCGACGCGGGTGAAGGTGTGGACCTGGTCGAGGTAGCCGCGCGTGTAGCGGCCGACCAGGTCGGTGATGGCCGCGTCGGAGATGGCCTTGCGCCAGGAGAGCAGGGCGAGGCTCGCCGCGAAGCGGGTGACGTCCCAGGTGAAGTGGCCGAGGTAGGCCTCGTCGAAGTCGTTGACGTCGAAGATCAGGACGCCGTCGCCGTCCATGTAGGTGCCGAAGTTCTCGGCGTGCAGGTCGCCCTGGATCCACACGCGACCCGTGCGCTCGTCGGCCCAGGGGTCCTCGCGCTCCGCGACGTCCGCGTAGAACAGGCACGCGCTGCCCCGGTAGAAGGCGAACGGGTCGGCCGCCATCTTCCGGAACTTGGCCCGGAAGGCGACCGGGTCCGCGGCCATGAGGTCGGCGAAGGCGGAGACGAGGGTGTCGACGATCGCGGTGCTCCGGTCGGGCATGGTCGCGCACGCTAGCCGACGGTCAGTGAGCCTCGGGTGATCGTCAGCGCGAGGAGGAGCACGGCGATACCGAACCCCGTGTAGCAGACGACGTCCACCACCCGCCCCCGGATCGCGAGCAGGCCCGCGCGCGGGGGCGGCAGGACGCCGCGCAGCACGGCCGCGACCAGCAGCGATCCGCCGAGCAGCGCCGAGCCCTGGCGCCAGTGCTCGGTGAGCACCTGCACCATCCCGAACCCCGCGATCAGCAGCACGAGCACCAGCGCCCCGTGCGTCTCCGCCCAGGGCCGGAACCC
>NZ_JACBXB010000231.1 GCF_013870575.1 Pseudonocardia pini | reverse complement strand
GCGAACGCGAGGTCCCGCAGCGCGGCGAGCCCCGCGACCGACGGGAGCGGGCCGAACGGTCCCTCCTCGGACAACGCGGTCGCCGGGAACAGGCTGACCTGCAGGAACGCCCGTCCCCGCAGGGGGATCGGCAGGCCGGACCCGTCCTGGACGACCTCGGGGACGTGGCGCACGTCGTGGCCCGGCAGCGGGCCCTCGAACTGGAAGACGACCCGGTCGAAGGTGGTGTGCCCACCCACGCGGACCTCGGTCAGCGTGGGCACGAAGGGCGGGTCGGCCTCGACCCGGTGGTGGCTCTCGGTGGACTCGACGGTCATCGCGGTGCTCCTCTGCTCCTTCACGGACTGTCGGAGGGGAGAGGCGCGGCGGAGCCCCTGGATACGGGTCAGCCCGCGGCGCAGACCTCTTCGGCGGTGAGGTCCGCGGGCGGGAGGTTCTCCTCGGTGAAACCGAAGGGGCGCACCAGCGCGAGCCAGCGGCCGTCGCGCTGCAGGGCGGTGAGGCCGGTGTCGAAGGCGGTCCGCAGGTCCGCGTCCTCCCGGCGGAAGGCGAAGGCGCTCACCGGGTACACGGGGTCGCCGGTGAGCGTGGTCGTGGGGGCGAACCCGGGGGTCACCTGGAGGCCGGACCCGGGGTTGCGGGAGAGCTCGTCGAGCAGCGAGATACGGGTGAGGACGGCGGCCGGGACCTCGTCGGCGGCGACGGCGCGAAACAGCGTGCTCTGCCCGTCGTAGCTGCTCAGCGCGGTGGGGGAGAGCCCCGCGGCGAGGGCGAACTCCTCCTCGGCGGACCCGGCGAGCACGCCGAGCCGGGTGCGCGAGCGGGCGGCACCTCCGAGGGTGCGAAGGCCGAGCGGGTTGCCCTCCCGGACGAGGAAACCGAGGGGCGCCAGGAAGTCCGGGCGCGAGAAGGAGACGCGGGCGCACCGGCTCGGGGTGATGGTCGTGCCCGCCGCGACGATGTCGAACTGGCCCGCGACCAGGCCGTCGAGCAGGGCGGCGAACGGAACCTGGATCGCCTCGACGTCCGGGACGCCGAGGCCGTCGAGGACGGCGCGGGCGACCTCGGGGGCCTCCCCGGTGACCGTGCCGTCCGTGGCGGAGTAGCCGTAGGGGCGCTCGCCCGCGATGCCGATCCGGGCCACTCCGTCGGCCCGCATCCGCTCGAGGGCCGAGTCCGAGCGCGATCCGCAGCCCGCCAGCACCGCGAGACCCGCGGCGCCTGCGAGGAAAGCTCTCCGGGGCACCATCGCCCTGGACCCTAGGGAGGCAGGAGCCGCGGGCGCCAACCGGGCGCCCGCTCTCAGTCCGGCCAGACGGGGGCGCGCTTCTCGAGGAAGCTCGCCATGCCCTCCTTGGCCCCCGCGGACTGCGACATCGCGGCCATGACCTCCACGGCGATGCCGTAGGCGTCGGCCTCCGGGCGGTCCAGCTGCGCGTAGAGGGTCTGCTTGCCGACCTCCTTGCCGAACCGGCTGCCGCGGGTGGCGCGGGCGAGCAGGTCGTCCGTGCGGGCGTCGAGCTCCGCGTCCGGGACGGCGTAGTTGACCAGTCCCCAGTCGGCGGCCGTGTGGGCGTCGATGGGGTCGCCGGTCAGCGCCAGCTCCATGAGCCGCTTGCGCCCCACGGTGCGCGCCACCGGGACCGCGGGGGTGTGGCAGAACCAGCCGCCCTTGCCGCCGGGCAGCGCGAACGCGGCGGACTCGGCCGCGACGGCCAGGTCGCAGGTGGCGACGAGCTGGCACCCGGCCGCCGTCGCGATGGCCTGGACCCGCGCGATCACGACCTGCGGCACCGCCTGGATGGTCTGCATGAGCTCGGTGCAGAGGGTGAGCAGCTCACGGACGCCCTTCAGGTCACGGGCCGCGACGTCCGCGAAGTCGTGCCCCGCGGAGAAGGCCTTGCCCTCCGCGCCCAGCACGATCCCGGTCGCCGCGCTGCTGCCCGCCTCCTCGAACGCCGCGAGCAGCTCCCGGAGGTGGTCCTCGGACAACGCGTTGCGCCGCTCCGGCCGGTTCATCGTGATGCGGACGGTGTCCCCGTCCTCCTTGACGAGAAGGTGCTCGTAACCCATGCCGACACGGTATAGGCTGACTCCATGACCGAAACCGCACATCCGGTCACAAGAGCGGACCGTCTGCTCGACGCCGCGGGTGACCTGCTGGTCCGCTGGGGGTACCAGCGGGTCACGATCGAGGACGTCGCCAAGCAGGCCGGTGTCGGCAAGGGCACCGTCTACCTGCACTTCCGCACCAAGGAGGCGCTGTTCCTGGCCGTGCTCATGCGCAGCCACCGCGGGGTGGTCGGCAGGATGGCGGACCGGATGGAGGTCGACCCGGCCGAGGCGCTGCCTGCGCGGACGGTCGGTTCGCTCTACCGGGAGCTCGCGCGGGACCCGGTCACCCGCCCGCTCTACCTCGGCGATCCCGAGATCCTCGGCAGGCTGGCCCACGAGGCGGCCGCGGCGCTGGGCGGGATCGTCGAGCGGCGCACGGAGATCGGCCGCGCGTGGTTCGGCCTGCTCCGCGAGGCGGGCCTGCTGCGCACCGACCTGGCGATCGACGAGCAGATGCGCGTGTTCAGCGCCGTCACCACGGGGTTCTTCTTCATCGACGGCATGTCGACGGTCCCCGGCCCCACCGATCCGGACGGCCGGGCCGACCTGCTGGAACACGCGCTGCGGACCGCGTTGGAGGAACCCACGGGCCGCCCGACGGCCGAGGTGGCCGCCGCCAGCGCCGCCCTCTACCGCTCGCTGCTCACCTACATCGACGCGTTGTCCGCCTGACCCACCACTCCGCCCGACCCACGAGCCCGCCCGACTCACCACGAGGAGATCCGATGACCGTGCTGGACGCACCCGCACTGACCGATCCCGAGCTGCTCGCCGATCCCTGGAACGCCTTCGGCCGCCTGCGCGAGCAGGCCCCGGTCCTGCGCAGCCGGTTCGGCATGGGTGGGGACGAGACCCCGCTCTGGTTGGTGACCCGGTACGCCGACGTCAAGGCCGTGCTCGCCGACCCCCGCTTCGTCAACGACGCCGCCCGGTCGCCCGCGGGGCGAGACACCCGCGCGGAGCTGATGGCCGCGGTCGGCGTGACGCCGGACCTGGCCGAGTACCTCACCAAGAGCGTCCTGGACTTCGACGGCGCCGACCACGCCCGGCTGCGCAAGCTCGTCTCCCGCGCGTTCACGGTCCGCCGGGTCGGCGATCTCCGGCCGCGGGTCGAGGAGATCGCGGCCGGTCTGCTCGACGGTCTGTCGGGTGAGGTCGACCTGGTCGAGTCCTACGCCTACCCGCTGCCGATCACCGTGATCTGCGAGCTCGTCGGGATCGGAGAGGAGGATCGCGCGAACTGGCACGTCTGGGGGCGGGAGCTGGTCTCCGCGGACCCGACGCGGATCCCGGGGGCGTTGCGCGCGACCGTCGAGCACATCCGGGAGCTGGTCGCCCGACGTCGGGTGGAGCCGACCGAGGACCTGTTGTCCGGGATGATCAGGGCGCAGGAGGAGGACGGTGACCGGCTCTCGGACTTCGAGCTGGTCACGATGGTGCTGGCGCTGGTGTTCGCCGGGCACGAGACGACCGCGCACCTGGTGGCAAACAGCATCGCCGCGTTGCTCACCCACCCCGACCAGCTCGATCGGCTCCAGGCGGACCCGTCGCTGTGGCCCACCGCGGTCCACGAGCTGATGCGGCTCTACGGTCCGGTCAGCCAGGTCCGGGTGCGGTACGCGACCGAGGCCGTGGAGATCGGTGGGGTGGTGATCCCGGCCGGTGCCACGGTGCAGCCGATCCTGCTGTCCGCCAACGGGGATCCGCGCGAGTTCGACGACCCGGAACGGTTCGACGTGACGCGGGTGCCCGATCGCGGCGAGGGGCACGTCGGGTTCGGGCACGGGGCGCACTACTGCCTGGGCGCCGCCCTGGCGCGGCAGGAGGGCGAGGTGGCGCTGCGGGCGTTGTTCACCCGCTTCCCGGACCTGCGCCTCGCCGTCGCCCCCGAGGAGCTGGTGTGGCAACCGGTCCCCGGCTCCCGCCGCCTCGCCGCCCTCCCCGCCCACCTCCCCGGACGCATCATGGCTCCATGATGCGCGGGTCCTTCCTGCGGTCGTGGAGGAGGAGGAGCTGGTAGGCGGCGATCGACTGGGAGTCCGTGATCTCGCCCGCGACGATCATCTGCTCGAACTCCCGGGTCGTGAACCAGGCCTGCCGCATGTCCTGCTCGCTGTGCTCGCGCTGCGGCCGCCCTTCGGTCAGCCCGGTCGCGAGGAACACGAAGCCGCGCTGGCTGGACATCCCGGGTGCGACGTCCAGCAGCCCGATCCGCTCCATCCGCCCGGCCCGCAGTCCGGTCTCCTCCACCAGCTCGCGCACGGCGAGCTCGGTGGGGTCCTGGTCGGCGCGGTCCGGCGCGGTCCCCGCGGGGAACTCCCAGCGGCGCAGGCCGATCGGGTAGCGGAACTGCTCGACGAGGTGGAGCCGGTCGCCGTCGCGGGGGATGACGAGCGCGTACGTGGGCTTGTCCACCACCCCGTACACGCCGTCGGTGCCGTCGGCGCGGCGGATGGCGTCCTCCCGGACGGTCATCCAGTCGTTGGCGTAGACCTGGCGCGTCGAGAGGGTGTCCACACGGGCAGCCTGCCGGCTGGGACGATCGGGCCGTGCGCGCGTCCCGGTTGATGGCCCTGCTGTTCGTCCTGCAGCGACGTCGTGCGGCCACGGCGGCGGAGCTGGCCGCCGAGCTGGAGGTGTCCGAGCGGACGATCTACCGGGACGTCGCGTCGCTGACCGAGGTGGGTGTGCCGATCTGGACCGAGCCGGGGCCGGGCGGCGGGATCCGGCTCGTCGAGGGCTGGCGCACCCGGCTCGACGGGCTGACCGGGCAGGAGGCCGCCGCGATGTTCGCCATCGGCGCGCCGCAGCTGCTCGCCGAGCTGGGCATGGGGACCGCGCTCGCCGGGGCGCAGGCCAAGATCCTCGCCACGCTGCCGGAGGACCTGCGGGCCCACACCCGGACCGTCGCCGAGCGGGTGCACCTGGACGCGCCCGGCTGGTTCCACGCCCCCGCGGAGGTCGAGCACCTCGGGACCCTCGCCGAGGCGCTCTGGGACCAGCGCCGCGTGTCCATCCTCTACGGGCCGCGCCGGGTGCGACGCGAGGTCGAGCCGCTCGGGCTCGTCCTCAAGGCGGGGGTCTGGTACCTGGTGGCCCGGGTGGACCAGGACACGCGGACCTACCGCGCCGCCAAGATCGCCGAGGCCACCCTGCTCGACGCGACGTTCGAGCGCCCGGACTTCGACCTGCCCGCCTGGTGGGCGGAGTCCGCGGCCGAGTTCGCCGCGACCATGCTGCGCACCCAGGTCCGGATCCGGGTCTCGGAGCGCGGGCTGCGGGCGCTCAAGCGCGTCACGGACGTCGAGGCCGCCGCCACCGCGATCGGCCGCGCGTGCGAGCCCGACGCCGAGGGTTGGCGCGAGCTGGCCCTCGACGTCGAGTCGCTCGAGGTCGCCGCCGGTCAGCTGGTGTCACTCGGCGGTGAGGTCGAGGGGCTGGACCCGGAGCTGCGTTCCCGGCTCGCCGACCACGGCCGGGCGCTGCTGAACCGCAACTCCGGCCCACCGATCCACGGCGGCACGGGGCAGCCGTAGAGCCCGTACGGCTCGGTCTCGCACAGCGCGCGCCAGACGGCGCGCCCGATCCGCCGCCACCTCATCGCGGGACCTCCGTGTGCAGCCGCCCGCCGACGACGACCGCCACCGGCCGGAGCAACGCCTCCGGATCGGTCGTGGGGTCGCCCGCGACGGCGAGCAGGTCGGCGTCGTACCCGGGGGCGACCCGCCCCTTCCGGTCCCCGAGCCCGACGACCTGGGCCGCCGTCCGGGTGCCCGCGCGCAACGCGTCCGTCGGGGTCATCCCCGCCGTTACCAGCTCCGTGAGCCCCCGCGGCAGCACGCCGTGCGGCTTCACCGGCGCGATGCCCGCGTCGGTTCCCGCGACCACCACCGCACCCGCGCCGACCAACCGGGCGAGGGCCGCGCGGATCGCGGGCAGGTGGCGGAGCAGGAAGGGCGGCGGGACCATGCCGGGGACCGGGACCACCCCCACCGTGGCCCCGATCACCACCCGGCGCCGGACGATCTCGTCGACCAGCTCGTCCGGGACGACGATGCCGTCGGCCTCCATGAACGTGGCGTGCTCGATCCCGTCGACCCCTGCCGCGACGGCCTGGGCGATGGCCGCCACGGCGTGCGCGTGGGCGGTGACCGGGAGGCCGTGGCGGTGGGCCTCGTCGACCAGGGCACGCAGGTCCTCGTCGGAGAACTGCGGCGCCAGCATGTCCGTGCCCGGCGTGAGACCGCCCCCGCTGGCCATCACCTTGATCACCGTGCAGCCCCGCTCGGCGTGCTCGCGCACCGCCGCGCGGACGTCCGTGGTCTCGCCGCCGAGGTAGTGGCAGTGCCCGCCGACGCTCGTGATCGGCGGCCCGGCCGCCACGACCGTGAGGTCGGTGGGCAGGCGCAGGGCCGAGTAGCCGCGGTCGCCGAGGTCTCGCACGGTCGTCACGCCCGCCGCGAGCTGGGCCCGCGCGGCCTCGGCCATGGCGGCGAGCTCGGCGTCGGGATCGCGGAGCGCGAGGGCGCCGACGGGATCGGTGCTCGCGTCGAAGGCCAGGTGGACGTGGGTGTCGATGAGCCCCGGGAGCAAGGTCGTCCCGGGCAGGTCGAGCACCTCGACGTCCGGCGGTGCGGCGTCGCCGACGGCCACGATGCGGCCGTCCTCGACCAGCACGCAGGGGTCGTCCACGAGGCGCAGCCCGTCGAAGAGGCGATCGGCCCGCAGCAGGGTCGCGGTGGCGGTTCGGGTCATGCCGTCCTGTGTAGGACCGGACGGCGATCCGGCCATCGTGGAAACCACGGATCCGTGGTACCGATACCCCGTGCAGCCCCGGTTCGTCGGGAGGGCGGCGGAGCTCGCCGAGCTGACCGCCCTGCTGGCGGCCGCCCTCGACGGGGAGCCCGGCGTGGTGCTGGTCGGCGGTGAGCCGGGGATCGGCAAGACCCGGCTGGCCGCGGAGCTGGGCAGGTTGGCGGGGGCCAGGGCCGTCCCGGTGCTGTGGGGCGGGTGCAGCGAGGACGAGGGCGCGCCCGCCTACTGGCCCTGGCGACGGGCGCTGCGGGCGCTGCCCGGTGAGCTCCCGTCGACGGTGGACCCGATCGTCGCCGCGCCGCGGGACGTGTCGGTGGGGCCGGTGGAGCGCTTCGCGCTGTTCGACGCCGTGGCCGGGTTCCTCG
>NZ_JACBXB010000230.1 GCF_013870575.1 Pseudonocardia pini | reverse complement strand
GTACGCCGCCCCGGCCGCGAGCAGCGCGATCGCGAGCCGGACCACGTGCCCGACGTGGTGCCGCGCGTGCGGGGTGTGCGTGGGCGGCCGCACGTGCAGGGCCGCCATGTCCCGCTCGACGTAGTACTCCTGGGTGAGCCCGAACTCGTCGAACGCCCGGCCGCGCTCGGCGGCGATCCGGGTGAGCACGTCGTCGACGTCGGTGACGTTGCGCGTCACCACGGTCTCCACACCCGTCATCCGGACGACCCTGGCCGCGACGTCCGCCCACACGAAGGTGGCGGCGTGCCCGAGGTGCGTGACGTCGTAGGGCGTGATCCCGCAGACGTAGATCCGCGCCGGGGTGGTCAGCGGCAGCGGCGCTCCCCCGAGCCGCAGCACCTCCCGCGGGTCGGTCACGGCGCCGGGGCGCTCCTCCGGGGACAGGTCGATCGGGGACACCATGGCCCCAGTCTCTCAACCGGCCTCGGTGTCGACGAGCCTGGCCACGGTGGCCGCGAGCCGCAGCGAGCCGATCGCCGTCGGGTGGAAGGCGAACCGGTCCGCCAGGCCCTGCAGGTCAGGGCCCATGCCGTCGGCGCCCGTGCGGCACAGCAGGCTCAGCACGGGCTCGGCCACCGTGTAGCCGTACTTCTCGGCCCCCGCCCGGAGCACGCCGTTGAGCTGGTCGTTCCGGTCCGTCAGCAGGTCGATCTTCTCCTGGGTGAGCCCGACGGCGTAGGCCGGGCCGCGGGCGTCGGCGCAGGCCGGGTCGGTGTCCCGCGGGAAGGCGTCGTAGGAGGTCATGACGATCACCTGCGGCGTGCTGGGCAGCTCCGCGAGGTCCTGGAGCAGGGCCGCGTAGTCCCGGTCGAACGCGGCCATGCGGTAGTCGAACTCGCCGCGGGTGAGGTTGTCGTCGCAGGTGGGGACGCCGTAGCAGTACTTGATCAGGTCCGACCAGCCGACGTCGTTGGGGCCGATGGCGACCACCACGAACTTGAGGTCCGGCATCTGCTTGAGCAGCGCGACCTGGGGCGGGACCGCGACGTCGCCGCGCTGCTGCGGGCCGCGCAGACCCTGGGCGATCGTGGCGCTGGGGCAGGCGAGGTTCCGGACCGCGCTGGGCACCATGGTGCCCAGCTCGGCGGCGAGGGAGTCCGCGGACCGCTCGCAGGCGACGTCGTCCCCCTCCGGCTCGGCGACCGGCGGTCCGCCGACGCGGGCGACCCGGGAGTCGCCGATCACCACGCCCTCGTAGCCGGTGACCGTGGGGCCGACCGGCGCCGGCGTGACCCGTGAGGCCCCGACCAGGTCGGACAGCGAGCCGACCGTGGCGAGGCCACGCATGGTGCCGGTGTAGGCGAGCGCGCCGCACGCGCCCCAGGCGACCACCGAGACCGTCACGGCCACCAGCGCCATCCGGCCGATCGTGCCGGAGCAGCGGTGCCAGACGTCCGCGACCGTGACGTCCCCGCCCTTCGCGCGGCGCAGGATGCCGAGCATCCGCGCGCAGCCGACCAGCGCCGAGATGGCCAGCGCGACCCCGACGATCCCGACCGCGCCGAGCAGGTACCAGTTCAGGAACCCCGTCCTGAGCTGCTCCACGGCGTGCGCGGAGGCCTGGGCGGTGGAGTCCGGGTCGAGGATCTCGGCGGCCGCGTCGTTGCGCTGGACCGGGCCGAGCCAGAGCTGGGGCCGCAGCGGGCCCCAGACCTGCAGGCGCGGGATGTCGAGCTGGGTGTTGCCGATCTGCACCAGCCCGGCGGGGCCCTCCAGCGACAGGTCGGGGGTGCGGGCGCCGACGGCGATGTGCTGACCCAGGACCGTGAGGTCCTGGGTGGGGGTGAGGGTGATCGTCAGCGGGATGCCCACGGCGAGGCAGAGCGCGACCATCAGGACCGTCGGCCAGGAACGGAGCTCGCGGCCCAACGCCCGCAGCCGGCGCGGGCGAGCGGGGCGCGTGACGCTGCGCTCGGTGGTGACCACCATCGACGGGCTCCCCTCGCCGTACCGGTTCGCTCGTGTACCGATCCAGATGATCGGTGGTCCGCGGGTGGGACGACATACTGCGAACAGGGGATCCGGGGTGGGGAGCGGCACCCGCCCAGCCCCTTGACGCTCGCCTCGACCACACGAACGGCACTCCCGTGCGGGAGGTCCGCACGAGAGCGCGGCGGGCGCAAGGGCTCACGTGGTGAGGTCCCGCGCCGCGTCTGCGCCACCTCTCTCCGCGGCCCGGGCGAGGACGGCCCCGTGCGGGGTCGTGACCCCGCGGGAATCATCCGCACATGACAACCGTTATCGTCTACGAGTCACGACCCCAGGAGGACCGATGCGACCCGACATCCACCCCACCTACCGCCCCGTCGTCTACCAGGACCGGACGACCGGCGACGCGTTCCTCACCCGCTCGACCGCCACCTCGCGGGACACGATCGAGTGGAGCGACGGCGAGACCTACCCGCTCATCCGGGTGGACACCACCGCGTGGTCGCACCCCTTCTGGACCGGTCAGACCCGGGTGCTGGACTCTGCGGGCCAGGTGGAGAAGTTCCGCCGCCGCTACGGCACCCGCTAAGGCGTGCGGACGAGGGGGTCCGGGGCGGGCTTGTGGAGGGCCGCCGCGACCGTCGGGAGGACGAGGACCGTGAGGACCCCCGCCCCGACGAGCGCGGCGGCGTTCTCGGGCAGCATCGTCCCGTTCCGAACCCCGATCTCGGCCAGCGCGACCACCAACGGGAGCGCGGTCGCCGTCACCAGTGCGGTCTGGACGCGCTCCCGCAGCGACAGCACGCCGAGGTAGACGAGCAGCGCGGGCAACCCGCGCACGGCCAGCATCAGCGCGAAGAAGAGCAGCAGCCGCAGCGGCGCCTCCGCGATCGCGTCCAGGTCGATCGTCATCCCCGAGTAGACGAAGAAGATCGGGATGAGGAAGCCGTGCCCGGCCACGTCGAGCTTCTCCTCCAGCACCGGGGCGTTCGGACCGGCCCACCGGCGCAGCACCATCCCGGCGACGAAGGCGCCGAGCACGGCGTCGAGATGGAACCGCTCGGTCACGGCGAGGAGCAGCACCAGCAGCAGCACGGTGAAACGCAACGTGATCTGGCTGGTCTCGTGCTGGCGTTCGGCGAAGACGTCGGAGAGCCGCGAGCCCGGCCGCAGGACGCGCGAGGCGAGGCCGAGCAGCACCGCCACCGCGAGCACGATCCCCAGCGACAGCAGCGCCACGAACCGGTTCCCGACGCCGAGGAACACGGCGATCGCGATGATCGGCAGCAGCTCCCCCGCCGCACCGCCCGCCATGAGGTACCGGCCGAGGCGCCCGCGGAGCATGTCGTTCTCGCGCAGGATCGGCACCAGCGTGCCCAGTGCGGTGGTCGTCATCGCCAGCGCGACGGGCACGAACGCCCGCACCACCCCGAGCCAGGTGAGCAACGCCACGACGCCGAGCGCCAGCGCGAGGGACACGAACCAGGCCACCGCGGCCCGGCGTCCCGCGTCCTGCCGGTACAGGCGCTGGTCGATCTCGTAGCCCGCGAGCAGGAAGACGAACCCCAGCCCGAGGTCCGCCAGCGGCTCGACGGGATCGGGCGAGGCCAGGTCCAGGACCTGCGGCCCGACGATCATCCCGCCCGCGAGCAGCAGCACGACCTGCGGGACGCGCAACCACGGCAGCAGGCCCAGCAGCAGCGGGGCGAGGGCCGCCACCGCCGCGATCGCGAGCAGGCTGTCGAGGGCGCTACCGACGTCGTCCACCGGCGGATTCTGGAGGCCGCGCGGCCCGGCTGTCCACTACCGACCCGGTGACTCCTTGCCGCCCGGCAGGAGCTCCTGCAGCTTGGTCTTCGCGCCCTCGACGACCAGGTGCGCGGCCGACGGGTCGCCCTTGAGCACCGCCTGCACCATGGACAGCGCCTGCTCCGCCGTGGCGTGCGGCGGGATGGGCGGGACCTCGGGATCGCAGCGCACGTCGATCAGGACCGGGCCGGGGGCGGAGAGGGCACGGTCCCAGGCCGGGCCCAGCTCGTCGGGCTCCCCGACGGCGATCCCCTCGATGCCGAACCCGCGGGCGAGGTCGGCGTAGGAGACGTCCGGCAGGACCTGCGACTCGTCGAACCTGGGTGCGCCGCCCATCGCCCGCAGCTCCCAGGTGACCTGGTTGAGGTCGTTGTTGTGCAGCACGCAGACCACCAGCCGGGGGTCGGACCAGCGGTCGGCGTAGCGGCGGATCGTGAGCAGCTCGGCCAGGCCGTTCATCTGCATCGCGCCGTCGCCGGTCAGGGCGATCGCGGGACGGTCGGGATGGGCGAACTTCGCACCGATCGCGTACGGCACGGCGTTCCCCATGGTCGCGAGGGTGCCGGACAGGGAGCCCCGCACCCCGGCGGTCATCCGCAGGACCTTGCCGTACCAGTTCGCGACCGAGCCGGAGTCGGCCGTGACGATCGCGTCGGCGGGCAGCCGCTCGTTGAGCTCCCACACGATCCGCATGGGGTTGACCGGGTCGGCGTCGACGTGGGCCTGCTGCTCGATGGTCTGCCACCAGCCGACGACGTCGGACTCGACCTTCTCGCGCCACGACCGGTCGGCGGGTCCGGACAGCCGCGGAAGCAGCGCGCGCAGGGTGTCGCCCGCATCGCCGACCAGGTTGACCTCGGTGGGGTACCGCATGCCGATCAGGCCGCCGTCGAGGTCGATCTGCACCGCGCGGGCCTTGCCGAACTCCGGCAGGAACTGGCTGTACGGGAAGCTGGACCCGATCATCAGCAGGGTGTCGCAGTCTCGCATCAGCTCGTAGCTCGGGCGGGTGCCGAGCAGGCCGATCGAGCCCGTCACGAACGGCAGGTCGTCCGGCAGGACGTCCTTGCCGAGCAGCGCCTTCGCCACACCGGCACCGAGGACGTCGGCCACCGCGGTGACCTCGGCGGCCGCACCGCGGGCACCCTGGCCGACCAGGATCGCGACCTTGGACCCGGCGTTGAGCACCTCGGCGGCGCGGTCCAGCTCGACCTCCGGCGCGGTGACGACGGGTGCGACGAACTCGGTGGTCCCGCCCGCGGGCACGTCCTTGAACACGTGCGCCGGCGGCGTGTACCTCTCCGTCTGCAGGTCGCTCGGGATGATCAACGCGGTCGGTGCCCGCTTCGCGAGCGCGGTCCGGATCGCCCGGTCCAGGGCGTTCGGCAGCTGCTCCGCGACGTTCACCTCGACCAGGTACTCGCTCGCGACGTCGGAGAACAGCGCCTGCAGGTCCACCTCCTGCTGGTAGGCCCCACCCATGGCGCTGCGCTCGGTCTGCCCCACGATCGCCACGACGGGCACGTGGTCGAGCTTGGCGTCGTACAAGCCGTTGAGCAGGTGGATCGCGCCCGGGCCCGAGGTCGCCATGCACACCCCGACGCGGCCGGAGAACTTCGCGTAGCCGACCGCCTCGAACGCGGACATCTCCTCGTGCCGGGACTGGATGAACCGTGGTCGGTCGTCCGCCGCCCCGAAGGCGGTGACGATGCCGTTGATGCCGTCGCCCGGGTAGGCGAAGACCTGCTCGACCCCCCACTCGCGCAGGCGCTGCAGCAGGTGGTCGCCGACCGTGTCCGCCACGGTGTCCCCTCTCGTCGTCTGCGGAGGGACTACCCGTCCCCGGGCGACGGACACGTTCAGCGGCGGCGGCCCTGCTCGGCCTGGCGGACGGACTCGCCGATCAGCCAGATCGTCGACGGCCAGAGGCCGACGAACAGGGCCCGCCGCTCGGCGTTGCCCCGTTCCTCCTGGTCCACGGTCTTGGCCCGCACCCACAGTCCGATGCAGAGCCCGACCGACCCCATCGAGGCGGCCTGCAGGTGGATCGCGCGTACGCCGACGCGGCGGAGGAGCGTTCCGATGGTCACACCGGTAGGTTCCCGGTCCGCCGGGTATCCATGCCCGTGCCCTTCCACTCCGCTCTGCACCGCCCGTCGGGCGACGCCCGCCACGTCGGGGCCGTCGTCCGGTGGCCGATCGGGATCGCCGTCGTGTCCTGGCGGTACCTCTGGCGGACCACCGTGGTCCACCGCCACGAGGAGCCGGGCGACGCGACGGACCTCCCCGACCCCGTCCCCGCCGACTTCGCGGACGAGGACATCCAGCCGGTCGAGGCGGGCTACGGACCCCTTCTGCACCGCCGCTACGCGGTGCGGATCACGGGCGGCTGCGGGCCGGAGGAGCTCCTGGCGCGCCTCGAGGCGGACCCCAACAAGTGGGCCCCGTCGGGGATGGCGGTCTTCCGTCGCACCCGCGGCGTCGACGGCGCGATGACGCCCGGCGACGAGTTCCTCATCCGGCTCCCCGGCCCCTGGGACGGCCCGGTCCGGGTGATCTCCTCCGACGCCCGGGCCTTCCGGTTCGCCACGATGCGGGGCCATCTCGAGGCGGGCCAGATCGAGTTCCGGGTCGAGGAGCTCGAGGAGGGCATCCGCTTCGTGATCGAGTCCTGGGCCCGCCCCGGCGACCGCCTGTCCCACCTGCTCTACAACCGGCTGATGCTGGCCAAGGAGGTGCAGCTCGTCATGTGGACCCACGCCCTGATCCGCGCCGCGGAGCTGTCCGGCGGGCGGCGCAGGGGCGGACTGACGGTGGAGACGAGGCGGGTGGAGCAGCCCGTCGAGTCGTGAGCGGCGATAGTCGCCATAGCGACTGTCGCCGCGCACAGGTCGGTTGCTAGCGGAGGTCGACGGTCTCGTTCTCCGTGCCTTCGTAGCGCTCTCCGCTGACCTTGGCCTTCGCGAAGCTCAGGGCGG
Source organism: Pseudonocardia pini (assembly GCF_013870575.1). GTDB lineage: Bacteria > Actinomycetota > Actinomycetes > Mycobacteriales > Pseudonocardiaceae > Pseudonocardia > Pseudonocardia pini. The sequence goes on along the minus strand of NZ_JACBXB010000230.1, from coordinate 543 downwards.
AGGCGACGAGGCCGCCGGGGGTGTCCCAGTACTCGCCCGCCTCGGCGTGGAAGTGGATCAGGGTGAGGTTGGGGTCGTCGACGCCGCCCGGCATCCAGGCCTCGACCCACTTGTTCCACAGCTGCTGGGCCTTGGCGCGGTCCTCGACCAGGGTCGCCGTACCGGACAGGGAGACCCAGGTGTCGCGGGAGCTCAGCGAGACGCCCGCCTTCGGGTTCACGGAGATGCTGCGTGCGGTGCGCGAGTCCTTCTCCACGAAGAACCACAGGTCGCCGTCGAACTCGGTCTCCTGCTGGGCCATCGGACGTGCCGTGAGGTGGCCCTCCTGGTCGACCGTGGTGAGCATGGCGATCGTGATGTCGCTCGCCAGCTCGGCGATCTTCGCGACGGCGGTCTCGTTGTCGGAGGTCATGTCGGGGCGGGTGCCCGTGGCGTGCTCGGGTAAACCGCGTCGGTGAACCGCAGCGGGCGAGCGCGGTCAGGCGGGCGAGGGCCCGGCGAGCGCGCCGAAGAAGCCCTCCAGGGTGCGACGCGCGCACAGCG
>NZ_JACBXB010000022.1 GCF_013870575.1 Pseudonocardia pini | reverse complement strand
GAGGCGATCCGGATCCCGTCCCTCGGTGTCGACTCGACACTGACCCCACTCGGGATCGCCGCCGACGGCAGCGCGGAGGTTCCCGTGGACTACGCGCAGGCAGGCTGGTTCACCGGCGGCGGGCGCAGCGCCGCGACCGTCGTGCTCGGCCACGTCGACTCGACGTCCGGGCCCGGGGTCTTCTACCGGCTGCGCGAGCTCGCCCCCGGCGACGTCGTCGAGATCGGGCGCGCGGGGACCGTCGAGCGGTACGTCGTCGAGCGGATCGAGCAGGTCCCGAAGGACGCGTTCCCGACGTTCGCGGTGTTCGGCGCGACCGCGGACGACGTCGTCCGGCTCGTGACCTGCGCAGGCGACTTCGACCGCGGTGCACGCAGCTACACCGACAACCTCGTCGTCCACGCGAGCCGCGCGTGAACTGGGGCGGCGTCGGGTCCGTACGTCCACCGAGGGGGGATGTCATGGGAGTGGTGGGCCGACTGATCCGGCGCGGCCCCGACCCGGGCCGTCCGGCCGAGCGGCTGGACACCGAGCCGGGGCTGCGGGCTGCCTACGCCGCGCACGGCGCCGAGCTGTTCCGGTTCGCGCTGCGCCAGCTCGGCGACGAGGGGGCGGCCGAGGAGGTCGTGCAGGAGGTGTTCCTGCGGGCCTGGCGGCGCGCCGACACCTACGACCCGCAGATCGCGAGCCTGCGGTCCTGGCTCTACGCGATCGCCCGCAACGCCGTCGTCGACGAGTCCCGCCGGGTCGCGGCCCGGCCCTGGCGCCGCACGCTCACCGACAGCCCGCAGGAGTCCCGGGCGGCCCCGGTCATCGACGCCGCCGACCAGGCCGTCGTCGACGCCTGGGTGGTCGAGGAGGCCCTGCGGCGCATCCGACCCGAACACCGGGAGGCGATCGTGGCCACCCACCTGCGCGGTCGGGCCTACGCCGAGGTCGCCGCCGAGCTCGGGATCCCGATCGGCACCCTGCGCAGCAGGATCTTCTACGGCATGAAGGCACTGAGACTGGCGATGGACGAGATGGGAGTCGAGCAGTGACCCGGTCCGGGAACGACGGCCACCGCGCGCTGCGCGAACTGCTCGGCGCCCACGCGCTCGGTGGGCTCACCGACGCCGAGGCCACCGCGCTGCGCGCCCACCTCGACGGCTGTCCGGCCTGCCGCGCCGAGCTGAACGAGCTCGAGTCGGTCGCGGTGGCCCTGCGCGCGGTCGACCCGGCCGCGCTGGACGACACCCCCGTGCCCCCACCCGGACTGGCCGACCGCATCGTGGCCCGGACCCGGACCGTCCCACGCCCGGCCACCCGTCGGCCCGCACTGGCGATGGCCGCGGCCGTCCTGGTCGCGGCCCTGGTCGGTGGTGGCGTGGGATTCATCGCGGGCACCGGGCCCGCGGTGCCCCGGGAGACGGTCGCCCTCCGGACCCTCGCGAGCACGGTGCAGGCCTCCGCCACCGTCGTCCCGCACACATGGGGCATCGAGATCACCCTCGACGCGGACGGGTTCGACGCCGGCACCGCCTACCGGGTCGTCGTCGTCGACGACTCCGGGCGCACGGTCGAGGCGGGCGCGTTCATCGGCACCGGCCCCGAACCCATGGTGTGCAACCTGAACACGTCGGTCCTGCGCACCCAGGCGGCGGGCTTCGACGTCCTCGCCCCGGACGGCAGCGTCGTCGTCCACGCCGACCTCTGACGGCGGGCGGTCAGCTCGCCACCAACCTGCGGCACCCCCGCCCCCGAGCTGCGCCTGGTCACCTGCGGCGGCACCTTCGACCGCACGATCGGGCACTACCGCGACAACGTCGTCGTCGAGGCGGTCATGGCCGACGGCGGCTGGACGATCCCCGGTCGCTGAGGCGCTTCTCACCGGCGTCGGCGGCACGCCGCTCAGGCGGGGTCAGTACCCCGCACAGAGTGGGCAGCTGACGCTCGGGCGGTCGCTGACGGTGGACACCGCGCAGTACGGACAGCGCCGGGCGATCGTGAAGTCCGCCGGGCCGCGCCGGGTTCCGACGAGGAACCCGGACAGCACGCGCACCCCGCCGGAGCCGCAGGCGAACGGACAGCAGACGACGACCTCGTCGCCCGAGGTCACCGGGGCGGTCTGCTCGGAACCCGGAGCGGGAAGCGACGGCAGCCGGACCATGAACGGCTCCGCACATCCCGGGCATTCACAGGCCGCCCACTCACCCGGGCGCAGGTCACAGACACTCACCGCGAACGCATAGGCGACCCACTCCGGCGCGGACCGTGGGTCGGCTCCCGTCGTGATCGTCCAGACCCTTCGCTCGAGCCCGTCCAGGATGCCTCCCTCCCTCGCCTGAGATCCCGTCGAGGAGTTCGCATCGTGGCCGGAGCCGGTTCGAGATCTCAGCTTCCCGGAGCGTCCAGCCGGCTCGGTGCCGTGTCGATGGGCGAGGGCGCGTCGGGGTCCCAATCGTCCCATCCTTCGAGCTCGCGCCTGCGGGCAGCGCGCCGGTCGTGCAGCCGGGCCACCTGGATCGCCGCCTCGAACAGCACGGCGAGCGCCCCGGCCAGGGCGGTCATCGAGATCGGGTCCTGGCCCGGGGTCGCGATCGCGGCGAAGACGAACAGCCCCATCAGGAGCCCGCGGCGGCTGCGGCGCAGCGTGGCCGAGGACAGCAGCCCGATCCTGTTGAGCATGACCACCAGCAGGGGCAGCTCGAAGCTGACCCCGAAGATCAGCAGCAGCGCGATGACGAACGAGAAGTACGAGTCGCCCGACAGTGCGGTGGTCTGCACCTCGCTGCCGATGGTGAGCAGGAACGCCAGGCCCTGGGACACCACGAGGTAGGCCAGCACGGCGCCGCCGACGAACAGCACCGCACCCGCGGCGATGAACACCCGCGCGAAGCGTCGCTCGTGGCGGTGCAGACCAGGGGTCACGAACCCCCAGATCTGGGCGAGCCAGATCGGGCAGGCCAGCACGATCCCCGCAGTGCCGCCGACCTTGAGCCGCAACATGAACTGGTCGAACGGTCCCGTGCCGAGCAGCGTGCAGGAACCGTCGGCGGTGAACACCGCCCGCGAGGCCGCGGGCAGCGCGCAGTAGGGCTCCTTGAGCAGCGAGCCCAGGCTCGGCCCGCCGAAGAAGCCGACCTCGAACCATATGTAGCCGACCACCGTCGTCAGCAGGATCGCCACGACGGCCACGCCGAGGCGGTCCCGCAGCTCGTACAGGTGGTCGATCACGCTCATCGTGCCGTCCGCACCCGCCCGGCGGACGGCACGGCCGAGCGGAAGAGCCCGCGACAGGGCCACGAGGAGGTACCTGCTCTCGACTGGTTCGAGACTCGGCGGGCCGAGCCGTCTGAAGGTTTCGGATCAGCAGGGGTTCGGGTCAGCGGTGACGGTCGGCGGGCGGCGCCGTCACCGAGACGACCTCCTCCGCACCGGTCGCCTCCGCTCCGGAATCCTGCTTGAGGCCCTTCATCTCACCCTTGAAGACGCGAGCGGACTGCCCGACCGAGCGGGCCATGTCGGGCAGCTTCTTCGCGCCGAACAGCAGGATCAGCACACCGACCACGATCAGCCAGTGCGTGGGGCTCAAGGCGCCCATCAGCTGTTCGCGTCGCTGCTGTTGACCTCACCGTTGACACCGTGCGGGAAGAACCCGCCCGAGGTCACCTTGGCCGGGTTGAGGTAGGCGATGTTGAGCACCTGGCCGGGGGTCCGGGAGAACGCGATCCCGTTCGCGTCGGTGGGCACGATGTTCGCCTTGCCGGTCACCGTCACGATGCCCTGGTCGAGGTCCGTCTTCCCGTCGAGCGAGTCCCGGGCGTCGGAGATCTTCCCGGCCGGGTCCTCGAGGCCCTTCGACAGGAGCACGGTGCGGACGAGCCCGGCGTGGTAGGCCTCGACCGCGAGGATGCCCGCGGCCGCCTCGAGGAAGGTCTTGTTGGCGACCAGGGGCGAGGCACCCTTGTAGGCGGTGACGCCCACGTCCTCGAAGATGAAGGCGCCCAGCAGGAAGCTGTTCTCGTCGGCGAACGGGTCGAACGTCTGACCGGCCTTGATCACCCCGGCCGCGGTCGCCGCGGCGGTGAACGCGGCATCGAGGTCGATGGCGGGCCGAGCGACCTTCGCGTCCCCCAGCGCGGTGCGCAGGAACCGGACGTGGGCGAGCTCGTCGCCTGCGATCTCCTCGGCGTACTGCTTGCCGAGCTTGGTCTCGAACTTGACCTTGCGGCCGCCCTTGACGCCACCCAGCTTGCCGGTGCCCTCGATCTGGCCCGGGCCGAGACCCTCGCCGGTGACCGCCCGCAGGTAGAACTCCGCCTCCAGGTACTCGAGGTTGAGGGCGAAGTTCAGCACGGCGGCGTCGCTGGGGCCCTGCTCGGCGCCCTCGCTGTGCCGATCGGTGGCGAACGCTGTGCCTGCCCCGACCAGGCCGAGGCCCGCCACGCCCGCGCCGGTCATCCCGGCGGCCCGCAGAAATCGGCGGCGGTCGACCGAGTTCTCGGAACTACGGTTGATCGCGTTCTTCACGAACGTCTGATTGAAACCCTCGAACACGCTGACTCCAGAGTGTGTCGTGACCTGAGTGATGGTGATCCATGCGCTCCCGACCAGTGCCCTCTGGTCCCGACCGCACCGGAGACGACATGCGTCTTCGGCTTGTCGACCCAACGAGACAGCGGTTGGAGAGACATCACCCGATCGAGTGAAAACCGCATTTCTAGATCATCCGAAGGTAATCTCGAAAACACCCCGGAAAAAGGTGAGACGAGCCCTGCTCTACATTCCGCAGAGTGTTCGACAGTGTCGGCTGGGGCGAGATCCTGGTCATCGTCCTCGCCGGTTTGTTCATCCTCGGCCCCGACCGGCTCCCCGGGGCCGCGGCGTGGCTCGGCCGATCGATCCAGCAGGTGAAGGGCTTCGCGTCCGGCACCCAGGACCGGCTCCGGTCCGAGCTCGGTCCTGAGTTCGACGAGCTCCGGCAACCCCTCGCCGACCTGCGTGCCCTGCGCGGCAGAGACCCTCGCCGGATCATGGTCGACGCCCTACTGCGCGACGACGCCGACCCGCCTCGACCGGACCCGCAACCATCGGAGTCCGACACCGCCCCACCAGCGGCCTCCCCCTCGGCCCCCGTCGCCGCTCGCCCACCCTTCGACGCCGACGCCACCTGACCGGCTCGCCGGATGAGTTGCACAGTGCAATGATGTCCCTGTGCAACGAGATTCCGAGGACGAGGTCATCGATGCGGTGATGTCGGCGAGCCGCGCTCTGCTGGCCGTCGTCGCCCGATCCGTGGCGGCGGTCGACGAGGACGTGACACTCCCCCAGTACCGGGCGCTGGTGGTTCTCGCCCAGCACGGGCCGCGCCGTCCGGTGGACCTCGCCGTGGCGCTCGCTGTGACCCCGTCGACGGCGACCCGGATGTGCGACCGGCTCGTCGCTCGCGGGTTGGCGGTGCGCGAGCGCGTCGCCGAGGACCGGCGAGAGGTGCAGGTCCTGCTCAGCGATCGCGGTCGCGACCTGGTCGACGAGGTGACCCGACGGCGGCGGACCGAGCTCGCCGGGCTGCTGGGCGCCCTGTCGGCGGCGCAGCGGAGCTTGGTCGTGCAGGCGCTGCGCACCTTCGCCGCCGCCGCGGGCGAGGTCCCGGAGCCGGACTGGGCGGTGGTCGCGTGAGGACCGTCGTCGGCCGCGCGCACGGCTGGCTCACCCGCAGTCGGTCCGGGTTGGTCGGGCTCGCGCTGATCATCGGGGCGGGCGCCGGGCTCGGTGCGGTCGTGTTCCGGTACCTGATCCTCGGCATCACCGATCTCGTCACCGGTCGGGAGGACTTCAGCGACGCAGGGCGGGTCGCGAGCCTGCACCTGCCCGCGCTCGGCCCCTGGTTCCTGCTGCTCGCCCCGGTGGTGGGCGGGCTGCTGTACGGGCCGCTGGTGTACCGGTTCGCACCCGAGGCCCGCGGCCACGGGGTCCCCGAGGTGATGGTCGCGGTCGCCCGCAACGGCGGACGGATCCCGGCCCGGGTCGCCGCCGTCAAGTCGCTGGCCTCGGCGCTGTGCATCGGCACCGGCGGCTCGGTCGGCCGCGAGGGGCCGATCGTCCAGATCGGGTCGGCACTCGGCTCCTCGATCGGCCAGTGGCTTCGGGTCCCGGACCACCGACTCAAGCTGATGGTGGCCTGCGGCGCGGCCGGCGGGATCTCGGCGACCTTCAACGCACCGATCGCCGGGGTGTTCTTCGCCCTCGAGATCATCCTGCGGGCGTTCTCCGCGGAGGCGTTCGGCGTCGTGGTGATCTCCTCGGTCACCGCGAACGTGATCGCCCGCGCGATCGTCGGCGACGACCACATCATCGCGCTGCCCGCCTACTCGCTGGGGTCCGCCGCCGAGCTCCCGCTCTACGCCCTCCTCGGGCTGCTCGCCGCGGTGGCGGGCTGGGGCTTCTCTCGAGTGCTGTACCTCGTCGAGGACCTCTGCGACCACGTCTGGCGGGGTCCGGAGTGGCTGCGTCCCGCCGTCGGCGGCCTCCTGCTCGGCGGGGTGCTCCTCGCGCTGCCGCAGATGTACGGCGTCGGCTACCCGGTGCTCGAGAAGGGCATCTCCGGCGGGTACGCCATCGGGTTCCTGCTCGTGCTCCTCGTCGGGAAGATGCTGGCCACCAGCCTGACGATCGGCATCGGCGGGTCGGGCGGGGTGTTCGCCCCGTCGTTGTTCGTCGGCGGCATGCTCGGCACGGCGTTCGGCTTCGTCGCCCAGGGGGTCTTCCCGGGCCTCGGCCTGTCGCCGGGGGCGTTCGGCCTGGTCGGGATGGCCGCGGTGTTCGCCGCCGCGAGCCACGCACCGATCGCCGCGGTGCTGATCGTGTTCGAGCTGACCGGCCAGTACTCGATCATCCTGCCGCTCATGGCCGCCGTGGCCCTGGCCACCGGGCTCAGCCATCTGATCTCGTGCGACACCATCTACACCCTCAAGCTCCTACGCCGCGGCATCGACATCGACGACGACTCCCGCGCCGACGGGCTGCTGCGCGCCCTCACCGTCGGCCAGGCCATGAGACCCGTCCCCGACTCGGTCACGGCCGAGACCCACGTGGGGGACATCGCCGCGGGCCGAGGCGGCGTGGCCCCGGTGCGCGGCCCGGACGGCGCGTACCTCGGCACGGTGCTGACCACCGAGATCGACGGCGGCGCGAACGACACACCCCGGACCGCTGCCGACCTGGCCGTCCGGCTCCCGACCGTCCTGGCAGGCGACTCGCTGCACGACGCGCTGCGGGCCCTGGGTCGGCACGAGACCACCGGGCTGCCCGTCCTCGCCGGGCCCGACGGGGAGCTCGTGGGCTGGATCGACCACCGCGACGTCCTCGGCGCCTACGGGCGCGCCGTCGTGTGAGATCACCCGTCTCACCGCGACCTGCGGCGCTGCGACGGCTACTGTCATCCGCGGTGTGCCGGGAAGTCTGGTCGGCGACGTCTGAGTCGACCCCCGAGGAGCCGCCGTGACCACCCCTTCCCGCAACGGACGCCGGACGCTCTTCGAGCGGGGCTCTTGGCCGGAGGCCCGCCGCATCAGCGAGGTCCTCCGCCGGGAGACCACCGGCGGCATCCTGCTCGTCGCCGCCGCCGTGATCGCCCTCGCCTGGGCGAACTCCCCCTGGGCGGAGGCCTACTTCGCGCTCGGGGACGTCCGGGTCGGCCCGGCTGCGCTGCACCTCGACCTGCCGCTGTCCACCTGGGCGGCGGACGGCCTGCTCGCGATCTTCTTCTTCGTGGCCGGGTTGGAGCTGAAACGCGAGTTTGTGGCCGGTGACCTCCGGGACCCCCGCCGCGCGGCGCTGCCGGTGGCGGCGGCGGTCGGCGGGATGGCCGTGCCGGCGCTGATCTTCTTGGCCTTCACCCTGGGCGGCACGGACGGGGCCGCGTCCGGATGGGCCATCCCCACCGCCACCGACATCGCCTTCGCCCTCGCGGTGCTGGCCGTGATCAGCACACACCTCCCGGCCGCGCTGCGGATCTTCCTGCTCACCCTCGCGGTCGTCGATGACCTACTGGCGATCGTCATCATCGCGCTCTTCTACACCCGCTCGCTAAACCTGCTCGCGCTCGGACTCGCGCTGATCCCGCTGGCCCTGTTCGCCGTCCTGGTGCAGCGCCGGGTCCGGTCCTGGTGGCTGCTCATCCCGCTCGCCGTCGTGACCTGGGTCCTCGTGCACGAGTCCGGCGTCCACGCGACGGTCGCGGGTGTGCTGCTCGGGTTCACCGTCCCGGTCGTCCGCCGGGCGGAGGGGCCGGGCCCCGGACTGGCCGAGCACTTCGAGCACCGGATCCGCCCCCTGTCCGCCGGGGTCGCGGTCCCCGTGTTCGCCTTCTTCGCCGCGGGAGTGGCCGTCACCGGCTCGGGCGGTCTCGGGGCCGCGCTGGGCGACACCGTGGCGCTGGGCATCGTCGTCGGGCTCGTCGTCGGCAAGACCGTCGGCGTGTTCGGCGCCACCTGGGCCGTGCAACGCTTCACCCGCGCCCGCCTCGCCGAGGGGCTGAGCTGGTGGGACGTCCTCGGCCTGGCGATGCTCGCCGGGATCGGGTTCACCGTCTCGCTCCTGATCGGGGAGCTCGCCTACGGCGCGGGCTCCGACCGGGACGCCCACGTCAAGATCGGCGTCCTGGTCGGCTCGCTGATCGCCGCCCTCCTCGCCACGATCGTCCTGCGGATCCGCAACGCCCACTACCGACGGCTGTGCGCCGAGGAGGCCGTCGACGCGGACGCCGACGGCATCCCGGACGTCTACCAGCAGTCACCGGAGCCGGAGCGGTCCACGATGGACGACCACCCCTCCCGGCAGGGCGAGTAGGCCATGTCGACCACCATGGCCTACCTCCCCGGATCCGTCCGTCGACGACCTCGGAGCGATCACCGATCAGGACGCGGGTGAGGGTCTCGTGGTGACCGTGCTCCTGGAGCTGGTGTTCGTACTCGTCCTGCTGGGTCTGACGCTCCTGGTGATCCGACGGCGTTGATCCGCGGCGGGCCCGGCCACTCCCCTGCCGTCGACCGGAGTCACGCCGACAGTCCGCATCAGGGCGGCGGCGGGTCCGACCTCGGTCCGAGCCGCAGTCGGCGCGCGACGACCTCGTCAGCCACGTGGGACAACGGCTGGTCCGTCACGAGCGCCTCCACGCGGAGCAGGGCGATGGCCCCCGCTGCGGTCATACCGAGCTGAGCCATGACCATGCCCGCCGCCTGATGCACCTCCGCCGCCTCGAGCAGGCCCTGGTCGATGATTCCGCTGATGATCACGCCGTCGTCCGTCACGCCGGTCACACCTTCTGCTCCGGGGCCGCGCAGGAAGTCCTGCAAACGGATGGCAACCGGGGTCTCGGGCGGCTGAGACGACAGTAGCCCTGTCGCGTCCCCGAGGCGGCCTCGGTCGCCGACGCCATGACCCCACAAGTGAGGCATCAGCCGTCGGCCGCCCAACCCGCCTCAACCTTGCCGATTGTTCACCGATTGGTTAACCTTCTGCCCTGGGAGGTAGCCGGATGCCGGACCCGTTGGACAGAGTCCTGGCCGCTCTGGCCAACCCGCACAGGCGCGCGATCGTCCATTCGCTGGGCCAGCAACCTCACGCGATCCACCAGCTGGCCGCGATGCGCGAGCTGTCTCTGCCCGCGATTCACAAGCACGTGGAGGTCCTCGGGTCGGCAGGCCTCGTCCACCGGCACAAGAGAGGCCGGACCACCTTCCTCACCCTGGAACGGAAGGCCCTCCACCAGCTTCAGGACTGGGTGGGGCAGTTCCACCCCTACTGGGGATCGGACGAGGCCACCTACGAGAACTACGAGCGCTACCTCGGTGTCGCCCCACCCTCGGACACCGTGACCGACGAAGGTCAGGAGACCGGCTCATGACGAAGTTCCTCGTGCTGACCTACGGGTTCACCGCTCCGACCCGGGAGGTCCGGCAGGCGTGGGGCGACTGGTTCGCCTCCGTCGGCGCTCGAATGGTCGACCCGGGCAGCCCCTTCGGTCGCGGCATCGAGGTGACGAGGACCGGACGCACCGACCTCGACCTCGACTCGCCCTCACCGCTCGTCGGCTACTGCCTCATCGACGCCGAGAACCTGGAGGAGGCCGAGGCCATGGTCTCCACCATGCCGATCATCGAGAGCGTCCGCGTCTACGAGGCGCAGTCGATGTGAGGTTCCCCGACGACTGGGGAGGGCCGCCGTCGGCCGGGTCACTGCGGACCGCGCGGGGTGCCGGATTCTGTCGGGGCCGACCCCTCCCAGGCCCGTCGACGGTCGTCGTGGGAACGTTCGCCCGCGGCGGCCGCGAGCCGACGGCGCTGCTCGGGGGTCGCGTGATGCCGCGCCTCGGCCCGCTCCGCCTCAGCCAGCTCCTCGATCGCGGCCCTGTGGTGGAGCCGGTCGTCGCGCTCGGCCACTGTCAGGCCGGGCTCGCCCTCCGGGACGTCGTGGCTGTAGGGGCTCTGGTCGGGCACGTTCCCGGTGAACCGGCCGTACGAGCCCGTCAGCACCAGAATCGTGCCCACGACCACGCTGAACACCACGTTGACGCCCCGGAAGGCGAAGACGTTCATGGCGGAGCCCAGCACGGCGAGACTGGCCAGGCCGGCGACGAGGAACAGCGCCCCGCTCGCCACCGACACGGTCGAGGCGAGCCTGCCCCGACGGAGACCCGACCAGGCGAGCATCGCCCCGGCGAGCACGGACACCCAGGCCAGCAGCCCGTTCGAGGACAGACCCAGCACCATCGCCCCCTGCCGGTCCACCATCGGCAGTCCGCGCGCGCCCCGACCACCCCGAACACCACCAGGAACACTCCGGTCAGCAGGGCCCCCACCCGATGGACGACGTGGACCGGATGTCCCCGTCCCGACCTCGCGACGCCGTCCCCGTCCGGGTGTCTCGTGTCCACGTCGACCCACCTCCGTCGCGGGCCGATCATCGACCCGATGAGTCGATGGTGGGACCTCGCGGGCGGTCCGGACGTGGTCGTTCCCGGTCGGTAAGGACTTCGTCACCGCCGCGTAAGGTCTGCTAGGACCGGTACTCGGGATTGAGGAAGTCGAAGCGGGCTCCTGCGTCCCAGTCCCGACGCGAGTTGCCGTGCACGGGGAACCCGCCCGCGTCGCGGAGCAGCCGAGCCAGATGCAGCAGGTTCCACGTCATGAAGGTGGTGTTGCGCTGGGTGAACTCGTTGTCGATCCCGGCACGCGACCCGTCCTCGAGCTCGTCACCGTAGCTCGGGCCGGGCCCCGCCTCACCGATCCACCCGGCGTCGGACTGCGGCGCGACGCTGTACCCGATGTGCTGCAGGCTGTAGAGCACATTGGAGGCGCAGTGCTTGATCCCGTCCTCGTTCCCGGTGATCAGACAGCCGCCCACCTTGCCGTAGTACAGCCACTGGCCGCGGTCGTTAAGCTCCCCGGAGTGGGCGTAGAGCCGCTCGATGATCTTCTTCGTCTCGCTGCTGTTGTCGCCCAACCAGATCGGCCCCGCGATCACCAGGATGTCCGCGGCCAGCACACGAGGGAACAGCTCCGGCCAGGCGTCGACCTCCCAGCCGTGCTCCCGCATGTCCGGATACACCCCCGTCGCGATGGGATGGTCGACCGCGCGGAACTGATCGACCCGCACCCCCTGCGCCGCCATGATCGACGCGCTCGCGTCGACCAGCAGCTGCGTGTGGCTGGCGCCCGGCGACCGGGTCAGCGTCGTGTTGACGAAGAGGGCCGAGAGGTCGCTGAAGTCCGGGATCGTGTCACTCATCGACGGACCGTAGCGCTCGCATGTCCTCTCGACCGCCGCAGAGACGATGCTCGGGGTGAACCGGCCGGCCCCTGAAGGCGAACAACGACCAGGTACGGCACGGACGGTGTACCCGTCGTCGACTCGAGACCCGGAGTGATCATGTTCAGTCACCAGGACCGCCGGGCGCTCCAGCGGATCGAGCGGCAGCTGGTCTCGGAGGATCCCCAGTTCGCCGTTCAGTTCCGGCGGCGGCGACCGGAGGACCTCTGGGTCATGTTCGGCGGGATCGGACTCGTCGCCTTGGGCCTGATCATGGTCCTCGTCGGCGTGGCGACGTTCAGCGCAGCCCTGATCCTGATCTTCGCCGCGGTCGCCCTCGTCGGCTGGGCCCTGATCAGCCACCAGGGACCCACGCTTCGTCGCTCACGGCCCCGGGCACGCCGTTGACGGGGTCTTAGACGCCGGCTGCCGCGACGAGCTCGACGCGGCTCTCCACTGGCACCTGTGATCTACCGACCGAGCTCCATCCCGTCGCTCCGCTCTGTGGTATCGGCCGAGTAGGTATTCGTTCTGCGGACCCACGACCAGGCTGAGTCGAGTTCCTCGGCTTCGCGGGCATCATCCAACAGCTCGCGGACATGGATGGTGTCGAGTGCACGCTGGGCTACGCGGACCGCCTCGGTGGTGGCGTCTGAGAGCGGCTCCGTCCGGCCAGAGTCTCGACGGGTGCTCGGCGCTTGCAGGTCGTCGGTCCTCGTCCTGCCGTCATCGTCGAGCCAGTCTTCGGCTCGCACCAGGTCTCGTGGGTGCTCAACATCGATGCCGCGCGAGGCGAGTTCCGCTCGCGCCCTGGTAGCCCGGTCGCGAGTCACGAGGGTGTGGAGATACCAGGCGGCTCGCGCGTCGTCGATCTTCTCGAGTTCGGCGATCCGCTCTGTGAGCGAGTTCGCCTCCCGCTGGGCTGCGTCGGCAGCCGTCCGCAGGGAGCTGCCGTTGTCAGACCGTACGGATCGCGCCTCCCAGAGCCGGGCGTCGACACGGTGGGCCTCCGCTTGCCTGCGGGCGTCCGCGAGTTCATCGGCGACGTAGGCGGGCGCCCAGGCCTCCTCTCGTTCCATCGCCGCGACCCGCACCCGAAGTTGCCCATCGCTGCACTCCGCCTCCTCGGTTCCACGGGTGGGTAGGTCGAGGACCTGGTGCGCCGCGCGCCACATCGCCGTGCGTTCCGCGAGACCGAACGGGGGCGGGGGACCGAGCGGATCCACTGGGTCGTCGTGACCTGCGGTTTCGCGATATGCAGCCGCCCAACCGGCTCGTTCCTCCCACGCACGACGGTCGTCGGCATCCTCCGGGACCGCACCCAACGCCTCGACCGCCCACTGCGGTGCTCGGTGGGCCGTCTCCATTCCGAGGGCATGGCGGCGGTCGTCGGCAGCGTCGGCAAGCCGGCCGAGGGTCTGCTGCCACGCGTCGGGGAGACCGTCGGGCACCAGGTCATTCGCGCTCCGGATCCGTGGCCGTAGGTCCGCATCGAGCACCGTGCGGAGGCGATGGGACAGCACCTGGGCAGGCGAACGCGCCGAGTCGAGGGACTGCAGACCCACCGCCCGGCCGAGGAGGTCTGCAGGATCATGACCAGCCAGCTCTGCCGAGCGCAGCAGTCGTTCCACATCGCCGAGCGCGGGATCGGCAGCCAGGGCGACTCGCTGGTCGCCGTCCAGCGCCGCGGCCTCGACCAGGCGGTCCAGCTGGGCTGACAGCCGGCCGGCGGTCGCCATCGCGACGCCGTCGGCGATCCGGTCGACGCACCGCTGCATGGACTGAGACTGCGCCTGCGACTCCTCGAACTCGGCGAGCGCCGCCTGGTCCCGACGGTCTCGGTCGAGACATCCGGACAGGACGGCTGCAGCTGCCCGGCGTTGGACGGTCGTGGTCTGGCCGGGCGGTGAGTCGTCCGGCGTGCTCCGGGTGACCATGTAGGCGGAGTTCCGATCACGACCTCGCGTCAGGGCGACGTAGATCGCCGCCGGATCCGTCCCGTGTTCGACGACGGCGTGTGCGGTGTCCACGGTGCGGCCCTGCGCCGCGTGCACCGTGGTGGCGTAGGCCAGCGTGAGATCACGCGACACATAAGCGGCAGGGAGGGTGAGAGTCGTGCCGTCGCGCTCCGTGACGACGACTCCCCCGTCGTCCAGCACGTCGGCGATCCGGTAGGTCTGCCGGTTGATCGGTGCACGGGCGTTGCCGAAGAGCCCCTGCAGCTCCCAGCCGTTCCGGCGCGCCTGAACGAGGTCACCGACTCCGGCGACCGTGCCCTGACGTCCGAGCTCGACGCCGCGCGCTTCGACCAGACCCAGATCGACGAGCTGTGAACGGAGCTCAGCCGATACATGTGCGGCCGATTCGTTCGAGCCGACGACGAGCAGGGACTCTCGCCCGTCGAGAGTGTCGGCCAGCCATCCTCGGGCCGCGGCGGCCTCCGTCTGCTCGCGAGCGCCACAGTCGAGGAGCCGTCCGCGCTTCTCGTAATCCGCTACGGCGGTCTCGTCTCCCTCGCGCAGGCGGAGCGAGGCCTCGCGTTCCCACGTCTCGGAGAAGCGCCGCACCTCGGCGAGGCGGTAGGTGATCCCGCGATCAGCCAGGTCGGCCAAGGCCCCTCCGGGGCCGACCGCCGCGAGCTGGCGGGGGTCGCCGAGGAGCAGGACCTTCCCATCCGCTGCGCTGACCCGCCGGCGAATCGCAGCGAGGTCGGCCGTCGACGCCATCCCGGCCTCGTCGACCACGACGAGAGCCCCGGGGACCAGGTCGGCTTCCGATCGGAGCCAGCGGGCAATGTTGGTCGAGTCGAGCCCCTCGTCCGCGAGAACGTCGGCGGCGACCTGCGACGGGGCCAGTCCGATGACGGTATGGCCCGCAGCGGCCCACGCCTCGGCGATAGCGCCGACAGTGAAGCTCTTGCCGGTACCCGCAGGCGCCGCGAGGATCTCCAAGCGGGCGCCGGAGGAGAGCACGCCTCGGACCGCCGCCGCTTGATCCACCCCGAGGCGGTGACCGGACGCGGCGAAGCGGGCCACCGCCGCCGACGCGGCCTCTTCTGTGAGGGCGGTGGCGCCTCGGTCGATCGCGGCCGCTCGCAACTCTCGTTCGGCCACGATGTGATCGGCCGTCGTGTACCGCTCGCCACCTGGGCGGAGGTAGGCGGATCGCCCGTCATCGAGTCGCAGCTCGGCGGGCAGATTCTCGGCCGTCTCGGTCACTGAGAGGTGAACAGCCTGATCGAGAGCCTGGGCGGTCAGCCTGTCGAGCAGTTCTCGCAACCGTTCCGGCGCGACGTCCAGGTCGCCGGGCAGCGAGTCCGACACGGCGCGCATCAGGTCCGAGCGCGACCACGACTGGCGCCTGCCCGTCGCCGTCGCGAGCGCACGCTCGACGACGTCTTGCGGCGACCAGAAATCTGCTCCAGGACTCTCCTGGCCCCGGTCGAGAACGTCACGGGCGATCTGTGCGAGTCCACCCCGCACGGCCATCCTCGACTCCCGCTCCCATCTGTCCAGCCGTGCACCGAGGTCCTCGCCGTTGCGGCGCTTCGCCGAGCGGGTCGCCAGCGTGGCCTGCTGGGCGAGTCGGCTTCGTTCCAGCGGGGAGGGTTCACGTCCGAAGCGCTCGGTGAATGCGGCGATCAACCGTGACGCCTCCGCGGTGACCGCCCGACGCCGGTGGGAGAACAGCGCGAGGACGTCCTGGCTGATGCCGACGATCTCCCTGCCCTTCCCGTCAGGTCGTGGCGCGAAGGCGACGCCGAGAGCACGGCTCAGGTGCGCTTCCATCACGCGTTCACCGAGCGCTCCCGCCGCTCCACGATGGTCATGGACGGCCCGCCCGTCGATCGCCCGCCACGTCCCATCGGCGCACGGAGCCCGGTTGAGGATCGCCTGGTGCACATGGAGTTGGGGATCCCGGTCGCGGGAGTCGTGTTGGAGGAACTGGGCGACGACCCACCCATGGGCGTCCGCCCAGCGCCCGGCGCCTCCCCCGTGATGACCGACGCGGGCGTACCCGGCGACCTCGGCCAGGTAGTCGACGCTCGCCCGGGCACCGGCCATCACCGCCTCCTCCACCGCCCGTCGGTGGGTGCCCCATGCCTCGGCCGCCCGCGCGTCACCCGCGGCGCGGGCGTCGGTCTCCGCCCGCTCGAAGGCGACGCCCAGCACGGACACGGACTTGGGCGCGCTGAACGTGGCGTCGTAGAACGCGACGGCCTGGCGGGCCGATCGCTGCGCCCTGGTGCGCAGCTCGGCCCGCTCCTCCGGGCCCGCGTGAGGGTTCGCAGCCAGGAGATCGCGGAAGGTCTCCTCGGCCGACCGGTAGCGCTTGTGCGCAGAGGCGAGCGGCGCCGCCTCACCCCACGTCGAGCGGGACGCCGTCGCCGGGTCACGAGGGTCGAGCAGATGTGTGTAGACCGCCTCCATCATCTCGGCACTGACCTCGCCGTGGAGTCCGAGCTGCTCGGCCCCAGCGCCGTACCAGAGTCCCGGCGGCTCGCCGGTCGCCACGGCGCCCGTGTAGTAGCCCTCCCGTCCGCCGGCCACGGCGCCGGTGAGGTAGGACGTGTCGTGGCCGGGCTGGAGACTCAGCACGGCCGCTCACCGGCTGTTCGGCCGCGGCGCGACCGCCCCTGGGAATCGTGATGCATCGGTGTGCTCGGGTTCTTGATCTCAGGTTGTTGATCAGTGGCGGAGCTCGTGCACTCGTTCATGGACGCTCGCTCTGATGTGCGTGGCCGTTGGTGCTCTGGCCTCGATGGGCTTTGACGAGCTGCTTGGCGGCGTGTTCGGTGACTCCGAGTCGGCGTTGGAGCTCGACTCGTCCGTGCCCGGCAGCGACGAGAGCGGCGGCGCGCTCGCCGACCGATTCGCTCCGGGGTTCGGGCGGGGTCGTTGCGACGTCCTGGGCCTCGGGCTCGGGCCCCGGCTCCGCGAGGGCGACCGAGACGGCGTCGGTCAGCCCGTTGCGGGCCTGGGTGATGGCCTCCGCCGTGACGAAGACCAGCAGCGGCGGCACGGAGTGCAGCGCGATGAGCCGCCAGTCGAGCGCCAGCCACGCCTCCCAGCAGTTCATCGCGTAGGTGGCGGCCAGGCAGAAGCGGCGGGCTCGAGAGACCCACGCTCCCATCACCACGCGGTAGCGGGAGGTGACCTGTTCGGCGCGGATGAGCGCCAACAGGACCAGCGACACCATGGGGTCGAGGAGCCACGCGGCACACCAGGCGAGCGACCACGGCTCCGCGTCGCCTGCCGCGAACTGTTGGACGTTGGCCATCGTGAACAGCAGGCCCAGGGCGATCCCCGCCCAGGCCATCCGCTCGACCTGTGTTCGCACCCGTTCGATGCCGAGCGCGACGACGTCCAGGTGGGTCTGGTAGGCGCGGAGGCGAGCTGCTTCGGCGGCGGCCTCGACGAGCCGATCGGCGCCGCTCACGACTCGCTCACAGTCGCTCGGGGGCAGACGTGGGTCGCGTGGGCGGCGGCTCGCACCGCGGTGTCGGTGAGACGGCTCGGTGCCGGTTCACAGTTGCGGCACGCAGTCATACAGAGGATGCCGGCGCGCGCCTCGACGGTGATCACATCGAGCCCTGCGGCGGATCCGCAGATCTCGCAGCGGGCGGCGCGCGGGCAGAAGACGGTGAGGGTGAGATCGTGCTGCACGGTGCAGCACGAGGTGAGGCCAGTCGGGCGGGGGTGGTCCACGGAGGGCTCCGGCAGCCGGAGGTCCGGCACGCCGCAGCGCCCGGACCTGTCGCATCACAGTGGACTGTGCCGAGCAAGATCGCGGCACAGATCCGGCACAGATTGCGACCGAAGGGTTCGCAATCCCATGAGACGCATTGAAAGCTGAATCCCCAGGTCAGAGGTATGATCGACCGAATCGACCCACGCCACGTCTTCCCAGATGAGCTTTCACCAACTACCGCTGACCCGGCGGCCTGCGCGGCACCGGCCTCAGCGGGCGAGCGGGACGAAGCGGACGAGCTTGCCCGACGTCTTCCGGGGTAGTGACGCGACCTCGGTGACGGTGATCCGGGGGGCCGTGACCCCGACGCGGGTGAGCTCGGCGGCGATGTCGGCGGCCAGCGTCGCGGGGTCGAGGCCCTGCGCCTCGGTGATGGTGCGGACGGTCACGGCCGCCCCGTCGGGGGTCTGCCGGACCTGGTACTCGACGATCTCCCGGCGGCGGGCCAGCGGGCCGCGGAAGACGTTCGGGTGCACCCGCGTGCCCGCGTAGTCGAAGACGTCGTCGAGGCGCCCGAAGGGGTCGGCGATCCGCCGGTGCGTGCTGCCGCAGGGACACCCGGTCTCGTCGGCGAGGAGCTCGATCTGGTCGGTCACCTCGTAGCGGATCAGCGGCAGCGCGTGGTTGAAGAGGTTCGTCAGGTAGACCTTCGCGCTGCGGGTCCCCGGCGGCACCGGGCGGCCCTGCTCGTCGACGAGCTCGACGATCAGGAGGTCGTCGGCCAGGTGCATGCCGAGGGCCGCGCAGGCCTGCCCGGAGCCGCCGCCCTCGGTGAGTGCCCAGTTGTTGCCGACGGGCACCCCGAACGCCTCCTCCACGGCGGCGCGGATCTCGGGGAGCATCGGTTCGGCGGTCCCGTCGAGCCGTGTGGGGGCGATCCGCAGCCGCCCGGCGCGGGCCTCCGCGGCCAGCATGTGCAGTGCCGACGGGTAGCCGACGATCGTGGTCGGCCGGTACTCGTTCAACCCGGCGACGATCTCGGCGAGCGGGGTGGCCACCGGGAAGCGGCGGATCTCGACCCGCCCCGTCGAGAAGGTCTGGGGCAGCGTCCGCGTCATGTGCGTGGGCGCCGAGCTCGCGACCATCGCGACCCGCTGCGTGTCGGCGTCGGGGCGCAGGGCCCGGATGGTGTGCCGCTGCACCGTCCAGTAGCACGTCGCCCAGGCGTCCCAGTCGAAGACGACGACGCCGCGGCGGCCGGTCGACCCGCCCGTCGCGGCCGCGTGGTACCTGCCGAACAGGTAGGCGTCGCCGTCGAGGGAGGCGAGGTGGTCCTCGACGGTGCGGAGGTCCAGTCGGTCGTCGGTGACGATGTCGTCGAAGTGCGCCATCAGGTCGTCCTTGGTCATCACCGGGAGGGTGGTGAGGTCGGACTCGTCGATGCGGTCGAGGTCGATGCCCGCGAGGCGGGCGCGATGCCACGGTGAGGCCTCCCGCGCGACGCCGAGCAGCCTGCGCAGCTCGGTGGTGCGGTGTCGGGCGAGGTCGGCGGCCGGCCACGTCAGCCTGTCCAGCATCGGCGGCAGCAGCTCCCCGGCCCGCGCGAGGTGGCGCAGCCGGAGGGCCTCGTACTCGGTGTCGGTGTCCGTCGTCATGGCGCTGACGCTACGAACGCCGGGCGGACGTGTCTGGCGTACCGGTACGTGGTCCGGTACGTGACCGGAGGCCCAGCTCGCCGGCCCGGGCGACGAGCTCCACCTTCGACCGCACCCCGAGCCGGGCGTAGGCGCGGGCCAGATGGCCCTCGACGGTGCGCTCCCCGATGAACAGCTCGGCGCCGATCTCCCGCGCCGACCACC